>NZ_BCPZ01000076.1:0-43122 GCF_001950615.1 Candidatus Protochlamydia sp. W-9 | reverse complement strand
TATAAAATCTAGCATTAAGCATATGGGGTTTAAGAAATTGTGTAATTTACTTCATTATTAAAAAATCTGTTTATTAAAAAGTTTATTTAAATTTAGCTGTTTTGGTGGATAGCATATAATACGAAACCCCAGAATTAAGTTAAAAAATAAAGAAAAAGTTTACTTTCATCGTTCATAAATTAATAGGTATTGAATTTATTACCAAAAAATTGATTAGATATATTTAACCCTTATTTTCAGCTTTAAATTTTAGATTTTCGACTTTAATAAATTTAAATAGCAGTTTGTTTAATTTTATTGATTTTATGTTGTTAATCTTTTAATATTATTTTTATATATAAATTTATTAATCTAGACATTTTATACAAATTATGAATCAATTAACTAATCCTCCAACTAACTCTCAAGGTATCTTCCCAGGAGGTCCTTCTTCTCCTGATGAAAATGATCGAATACACACGATTCGTGTTATTCGCTCTAATCCCCGTAGGGACGAACTACGTAGATGCGAAGACCTACGTAGATATGAACTAGAAAAGATTAAAGAGGTTTTAAACAACCTTCATTGGGCTGCAAATTCGACTCCGCCATTTAATCGAACAATTTCTTCGGAAACAACAAATTATTCTTCGTCTTACAACCCTCTGTCTTATAGAGAATTTTGTGTCCCAGAAGAAAATTCACCAGAGCAAGCTGCTCCTAGAAATATTTTGGGGACTATTTTTTCTATTTTTCAAAATGAGCAAGAACGCAGCGTAAAAACAAATCTTGCACAGATCCGAGCAGATGCAAGTACTTGGGAGAAAATTAAATTTCTTTCCGATGATCAGAAAAGTAAATTTAAGAGTATTTATGAAGTAATTCAAAATAAACTAGAAGAGCAGCAAACTTTTTTTAAAAAGAGATTTTTATTAAAAAATATTTTGCTAGTTTCGATTGCTGTTACTGCCTTAAGTATCCTGTTACACAAACATCTTTATTATTCATTGGGTGGCGTTTGTGTAGGAGTGACAACAGCATTTGGTTTAGCTTTGGAGTATGGGCGTAAAGCTTCCTTTGACTCTATTCAAGCAAAGAAAATACAAGATAAAATTATCCAATTACAAAATAATATTGAAACGTCATTTCAACAGCAAACTTAATAACATTGGTCGATGCCTTTAGTGATTAAGACATCGACTAAACCATATGCGAAAAATTTTTTGTTGCAAAAGCTCATATCTCTATATTAAATAATTTTTTTATTCGTTTCTTTTTTATTAAAATAAATTGTTATTCCTCTGAAACTGCTTAACTTTTTTGTATAAGGGTTTTTTACACATGATAAGCCATATTAAAAAAAAACTTATAAAAGATAAAAATCATTTTTACTTTAAATTGTTTTTACAATTTTAATTTGAATAGTTGATTTTTTTTTTATAAGTGGTTAAGGTAATAACAATTTTAAATTTCAACTACCCAAATTAGTGTAATCAATAAAAAAAGTATAAAAAATGTTAGAACTTTCGCTTGCAGCTCATCCTAAAGGGTACGAACTTAATAAAACAGAATTATGCCAATCTCTCCTGTTTCATCCTTATGCTGTGAGACATTATGAACTATTTCGGCAAACTGATAAAGCCGGACATCTTTTTATAGCCTTTTTAGAATCGATTCCAATGGCTGGAGTTGTTATATCGATAATTGAGAGAATTATTGTTATTGCCACCCAACTTTCAAAAAATCACTTGTACTCTACCAATTCCACAAACCAAATTTTCCTATCTAATGCGATAAAAAGAGAAAAAGGAAACAAGAAGTTGGCAGTTTTTGTGGAAACAAAAGGCTTAAATAGCAATTCGACAACCGGGGATTCATCCATTTTATTATCTGAAGCTCTCTCTTTACCTGCTCATACAGCTATAGAGCTTAAAATGATTAAAAATCTAAAAAAAGCTATTTTTGAACATAAATTAGTCGAGAAAACTGAGGATGCATCAGAAATAGCCAAAGAATTAACAAGACCTTTACAAACGACAGCAGAAAATGTGAAGTTTAGCGTTACCAGTGCAGCAGAGCAAGGGTGTTTTCGCCCAACGATGGAAGATGCGCATTTTCATCTTTCCCTGCCTGATGGAGAATTACTAGGTGTTTTTGACGGGCATGGAGAAAACGGGCAAGTCGCTCACTACGTTTCTGAAAGAGTGCAAAAGCTTTTTGTTGAAAGAAAATCTGATTCAGAAGATATGATAGAAGTATTTAAAAATTTATTTAAAGATATTCATCAAGAAGTGATTACTAAAAAAATTGACTGCATCAACGGAAAATTAGTTGGAGGAACTACTGCTGTTGTTTGTTATGTTTGCCGAAAAACTCTTAAAACAGTTGTTGCTACTTTAGGTGATAGTGAAGTTTGGCATTTTCGGCAGCGGAAAGCCCTTATTAAAGCCACACCACTATCTTGCGTACGAAAATGGTCTTCAAAAAAAGATTTCAAACGAATAAATACTTACTGTCAACAGCATTTAGGTAGACTTACTTTATCTAGAGATTTAAAGAGTATAAGTTTGAAGGGAGCGGGAACTCTTCAACCAAGTCGCTCAATTGGTGACCGTCAGTTTTGTTCTGATCAAGACTTTCCTCTTGTTAGCCAAGAACCCATTGTATCCATGATACAATTACAGCAAGGGGATCGCCTTATTGTAGCTTGTGACGGTGTTTGGAATTTTCTTACTAAACAAATGAATCAACTGATAGAAACAGTCATTCAACACACTTGGGATAATGAACAAATGAACATTGCTCAAGAAATTGCAAATTTTGCTTTGAGCAAACACAATGATTATGACAATGACAATGTATCTGTTATTAGTTTAAAAATTGATTAACATTTTAGATGAATGAATCGAGAATTTTTTTACTTTATCTAATTATCCGATTGAATAAGATCTTCCCCATTTCTTAAGAGCTAATTCAGTTTTGAGATTCCAATTCTAGCACCCTTTTTTCAAGTTTTTTGATTTGGTTGATGTAAATTTCAATTTTTCTTAAAAAAACTTGGTTGCGGTTATAGTCTTTTATTGGCATAGCGGGAATACCACTATATTTACCGGTATTTAAAGACTTCGTAACCCCACTTTTGCCTGCTACCATCACATGATCTTTTAAGTGTAAATGTCCTGCGATAGCAGCTTGCCCAGCAATAACAACATATTTACCTGTTGTGGTGGAACCCGCAATTCCTGTTTGGGAAACAATGATATTATATGATCCAATTGTCACGCCATGAGCAATTTGGACAAGATTGTCAATTTTTGTTCCTTGGCCAATACGGGTACTTTTAAAACGTGCTCGATCTATTGTTGTATTAGCACCAATTTCTACATCATTTTCAATCCACACATTGCCAACTTGATTTAGTTTGATGTGTTGTCCTTGTTGGTTAGTTGTATAGCCAAATCCGCAAGAGCCAATAACAACACCTGGTTGTAAGATGACTCGATTACCTAAATAGCATTTTTCTCTAATAACGACACGCGGATGAATGGTACAATCTTCCCCAATTTCAGAGTAGGATCCTATATAGACTCCAGCACCAATAAATGAGCCTGAACCAATCTTTACTCCTTCATCAATGACTGCTTGCGGGCAAATCGTGACTTTATTTCCAATTTCTGCCGTCGGATGTATAACAGCAGAAGTGTGAATACCCGTAAATCCCGAGGGGTGTTTTTTTTGAGGATATAATGTATCAATTAAATGTTGAAATGAGCGGGAAGGATTTTCAGATAAAAGATAGTTTTTCCCTTCTATTAGCGGAGTTTGTAAGTCGACAAAAACAACCCCTGCCTGAGACTCTTTTAAGGATTGTAGATAACGATTATTAGCAAAAAATGAAGCATCTTCTTCTGAGGCATTTTCTAGATCTGCTACGTTCTTGATGATTTGTGATGGGTTACCAACAAGTTTACAGTCCGTTAAAAGAGCGAGTTCTTGTAAGGTAAAATGTTTTTTCTCGTTCATATCCCACTAGTTTTTAACCAATAAAAATTTTCACTCAAATTAACAATTTTACCAAATCGAAAAAATAAATGTTATTTTTTCGATTTGGTATTAGTCGAAAAAGCGTACTTTCAAGCTAATTTTTTCTTTTTTTACTTTATTTACAAATATCTAGTTTTTAGAGGCTTCTTTTTGTTCATTATCATAGATAGCATTCATTTTAGTGACAACACGATCAGTAACATCTAGTCCAGGAGCAAAATAGGTACAAGCTTCATCGCTAAAAATCACATCCACAGCTTGGCCAATTGTAGTATCTTGAGCAACTTGACTAGAGGCTTTTGCGATTGTGTCTGTTAATTTTTGTACGATTTTAAGATTTGCTTGCTGTAAAGTTTGAATATATTGATTTTGAAGTTGCAGCCCTTCATTTTTTAGATTTCGTTTTTTACGTTTTAGTTCGCTAGCAGCTTCTTCCGAAATGCTATCCATGTAATCTTCATCATTGATTTTGCTTTCAAGTTCTTCTAAATCACGTTCTTTATCTTGAAGGATAGACTCCATTTGTTTTTTCATTTTGTCAAAATTTGCTTGTTCTTGCTTACCTAATTTAGATTCATCCAAGCATTTTTTTGCATTGACAATTCCAATCTTTAAAGGTTGGGAAGTTGTTTGGGCAAATGCCGACGTTGAAACGACAAAAGTACAAAATAGAGTTAATAGTAATTGACGTAGATTTTTCATAAGTCTTCTCCTTGTAAATACTCATATTTCATTTATAGTTCTTCAGAACCGCCATTATTTTCAGCTAATGAACAATTTAGTTCCGAAAATGTTGTTTAAAAATTTCCACCTAAAGAAAAAAAGAATTTTTTTACTTCACTTCGATTTTTTGCATTTAAAGGATATCCCATTCCAAGGGTAATTGGAGGGACGCTAGCTAGCAGCTTAAATCGAGTTCCATATCCTACAGATACACTCATTCGACCAAATTCCCATGTATCCTCAGAAAGATGACCTGCATCTAGAAAAGTAAAAATTTCAAATTCACCCATAATTTTTCTCGATAATTCGACTGAGTAAAACTGCATTGAAAGTCCTCCGCGAGGTACATGTGTATTCTTATACTGAGGACCTAATCGATAAGGTCTAAAACCTCGTACGTTGTAGTCTCCCCCTAAAAAAATACGCTCATCTAAAGGTAAAATATCATAGCGCGTGTGGCCCATAGGTTGAATAAAACGCAAGTCGGCTTGATATTTTAATACCATTCTGCTTCCAACCGGATAATAATAAGAATTAAAATATCCTAAGCTAAAAAATTGGTGATCACCGCCTAAGCCAGCATATTCGATTAAAAGTTTCGATCTAAATCCCGCTGTTGGTTTAATAGGATGATCTGTAGAGTCATAATTTAAAGAGGTCCCGATAGCGGATATTAATCCATGAATATGTGCATCATGTTCTAATTTAGGAATGTGATCTCCCCGATGACCTAAATGAACAACACCATTTTTTAGCCGATATTGGACTCCAAAGCGAACGAATTGGTTGATATTATAATTAGCTCTTAATATTAAAGAAACTGTATCAAGATCATAGTCTTTAGAAATATAGCGAGTGCTTGCTTTAGATAAGTCGAAACCAATAGTCCATTTTGTATCCATAAAATAGGGTTTAGTCCAAGAAAAAGTATAGTTTCGGCTTTTTTGTCCTATTTGTATGTTAAACTGTGCATATTCTCCTCCACCTCTTAACGCTCTTAATCCATCTCGCCAGAGATAATAGAAACCTTCATGATTAAAGTTTCTTTCAGTAATGTTGATTCCTCCAAAAAGCTCTTCTACACTACTATAACCAACAAAAGCGCTAAATTGTCCTGTATTCGTTTCCTCGACCTCGATATAAACATCTCTATAGTTGTTTCCTAAAGTAGATTCTGTTCCTTTAACAATATAAACGTTAACATGTTTGAAATAACCAATGTTAATAAGCCTTTGCTCTGTGGCTTTTAATTTAATCGTATTAAATATTTCTCCAGGAATCATCAGTGTTTCATGGAGGATCACAGATGTTTTCGTCGAAAGGTTTCCGAAGACGCGAACCAATCCTACATAAAATTGTTCACCTTCTTCAATTTTAAAGTTAACATGATATTTGTAGTCACGCTCATCTAACTCTGGTTCAAAATCGATGATGGCGTCAACATATCCTAAACGACCATAAGCATCAGTTAATGTTTCTATTGTTTCTCGAATTCTTTCGATTGAGAAAAATTCTCCTTGACGAATACCAAAAAATCGATCGATTTCTTCATCACAAATAATTTGGTTACCTTCAAAAGATAAACGGCCAAAATAGTACCGTTCTCCTTTATCGGCGATGATCGTCACGATGATTCGATCTGTTTTACTAGCTTCTATGACGTTGATTTCAACAGAAGCATCTGCATAACCTTGATTTTGCAAATAATTGGTAATAATGAGTCGATCTTGTTGGATAGCGTCTTCGTTATAGGTGCCTTCCTCGCTAAACCAGCTTAGAAAAATATTATATTTTTTAGTCACCATTTGACTTAATATTTCGTGCTCTTCTTTTTCACTAAAATTTACAAAATCGATTTCTTGTATTTTTCCTGAACGTCCTTCTTGAATTTCAATGGTAATGTTTACTTCATTTGTTTCAGAATTAAGTTCGACATGATAATTTAATTGAGCTTCAAAAAAACCTTTGCGAATGTAGTAAGCCTTCAATTTGTGAAAAGCTTGATTAAAGGCTTGGCGCTCAAAAGTGACAAAACACCCAATCCCTAACTCTTTTTGAAGGCGATTAGTGCTCACTCGATGGTTTCCACACCAATGAATATTTCGAATTGTTGGTTTTGGCCAAAGATTAAGTGTAATCGATACTTTTTCTTCTGTTGTATTGACAATTGGATCGACTCGATCGAATTCTTGAGCCAATGTTTTTAAATCTTCATCAAAATCAGCTTGGGAAAAAAATCCTCCAGGTTGTGTACGTAAACGACTCATTAAGGTTTGATTATCGGTAATGATTCCCGCACGACTATGAATTTGGATCTCTATTTTATTAATAGCTTGATTTTCAAACTGTAGAATTTGGCCATATACAGCATGAAGAAAAAGGAAGGAAAAGCAATAAAACGTAAAAAAAATTTTCTTCAACATAACAAACCTTAGCGTTGGCAAAAAAGAAAGCCTCTTTGCATCATTATTAACTTGAACGCAAATTTTAGAGAAAAACCCTTCATTCAAGTGAGTACACATAGAAAAGTTAAGTGATCATAGGCGAATGAGAGCTATTTTGCAACTAGAACTCACTTGTTTTCGGAATAGCTAGCTTTTTTTTGAGAATGTTAGGGCCTCTATTTCAGTTTATTGAGAAATTTCATCAAAATGAGAATAATAATATTGAATTTTTTTAGATTTGTTTATTTTTTATAATAGATGATATATTGTATTAACTAACAAAAGGGGAAATTATGCCAGTTGTTGGTGAAATTTTTATCATCAATCAAAGCAAGTCAGCCGTTGTTTTTAAAATTCAATCGATTATTAACGATATATTAAAAGAGAATTCAGAAGCTTTAAATGCTTAAGGCAAACTAGAAGAAGTATCCGCTAAAGCACCCAAGCGTATGCTACAACTTTTTTGCCGACTATCTTCTTGCTGAAAAGTTAGCTGAATTTTGGTACTTTGCTTGAACATGTGAAAAAAGTAGCTAAGCAAATTGGCGGATCTAGCTGTCGGACAACTCGTGGTTCCAACACACCTGAGCATAATTTACTTGGAATGATGGCTAATTTAACCACTCAGAAAAATTTGATTGGTTTCTTTCAAATTCAAGCTATGAATTTTACGAAAAGGCTAACAAAAAATTGGAAGCTCTGCATACGGATCAAGTTCCAAACCCACTTTTTCATAAAAAAATGTTTAAATTAATTTTAGAAACGACTGCGCCCTGCTAATGCTCTGGCTAAAGTGCCTCCATCTACATAATCTAGTGAGCTCCCCATAGGAAGGCCAAACGCAAGACGAGAAATCTGAATATCGTCGGCAGCCAATTCTTGTTTGAGGAATAGGGCTGTCGCATCTCCTTCTAACGTAGAATCTAAAGCAATCACAACTTCTTTAATTTGTAAGTTTTGGATTCTATGCTTTAGTCGAGAAATTGATAAATGTTCTGGTCCACGATTTTCTAAAGGAGATAATACCCCTCCTAAAACGTGATATAAACCCCGATATTCGTGTGTTTCTTCAATTGAAAACACATCACGCGGGAAAGCTGTCACGCAAATAATTTGCGAGTCTCGCTGATTAATATCACAAAAACAACAAGCTGCTTCATCTGTTAAACAGCCGCAGTTCAAACATTGTTTTATTTTGTCTTTTGTATTTTTGACAGTTTCGCTTAATTCAATGAGATGCTCCATCGGCCAATTTAATAGATGGAAGGCAAAACGCTCGGCACTTTTATGGCCCACACCCGGAAATTTTTTCAAAATATGAATTAACTTTAATAAATGCTCAGGGTAACGCATTTTAACCTCAACAATGAATTTTGAAAAAAGTTTAACAGATTGTAGGTGAGTTGTAAAGCAACTAAACCGGTTAGCTAAGTTGTTTTAAGCAGAGAAGGGTAATATCATCGGAATGAGCAGCGCCAGAAGTAAATTGATAAAGATCGTCTAAAATATGATCAATCAACCTATTCAGTGATCCTATTTCCCATCTTTTTAAAGAGTCAAAAAATCTTTGTTCCGTATATGGATGTTGATGAACATCCATTGCTTTGGTAATTTCGTCCGTGTAGAGAATAAGACACTCATTTTTTTCGAGTTGAAAAGAGTGTTGAAGATAAGTGGCTTGTTCGAGAACTCCAACAGGAATTCCTTCATTTCGAGCAATCATTGTCAATGACTCATCCTTTTGTAAAAGTATGGGAGGGTTATGCCCTGCATTTGCGCATTCTACAATTCCCGTTTTTGTATTTAAAATTCCATAAAAAGCGGTTACAAACATACAGGCATCGTTGTCGATACAAAGAATGCGATTAGCTTCTTTTAAACAACTTTGAGGGGATAAGGTTCGTTGAGCAACTGTGCGAATAATTGCTCTAGCCATGGCCATAAATAAAGCAGCTGGAATTTCTTTACCTGACACATCAGCGATTAAAAATCCTAAACGGTTTTGATCGAGTTGAAAAAATTCAAAAAAATCTCCGGCTACATGTTTAGCGGGAATCTTTTTACCCAAAATATCAAAATTATGTGAGGATGGAATCAGATTAAAAGGGTGGGGAATGATGGATTGTTGAATGTCATCAGCAATAGCTAATTCTTTTTCTAAATTTGAAAGCATAGCTTGTGCTTTCATTGCTTTCTTGAGAGTTAAGCACTGCTCAATGGCATTAAAAATAGTAATTTGCAGATCTTTAAAATCGATTGGTTTAGTAATGAAATTGCATGCCTCTCGATTCATTGCTTTGCGAATATTTGACATATCCCCATAAGCTGAGATAATATCAGCTTTAAAAATTCTCTTTAGTTCTGGCAAATGAGACAATAAGATATGACCATTCATTTTTGGCATATTAATACCGGTTAAAATTACATTAATATCTTTATCTTGATGTAAGGTTTTGAGAGCTTCTATTCCATTAGATGCAAAAATAAATCCTAATTCTTTAGATTTAAGTTGCTTGGCAAGCTTTTGTTTAATCGACAAGACGACAAGAATTTTAGCCATTACTTTCGTCCTTGAATGGTGAGGAGTGCATAGCTAGCATAAATTTGACAATTAATTTTCTTAAATGAGCAAAATCAATCAGTTTACTAACCACTTCAACCGTTCCAAGTTTTAGAGTGATTTGGCTATTAGTTTGACCTTCATAAGCTGTCATCATGAAAATAGTGATGGATGAATAGTTTTTTTTAAGAAGTTTTAGAAATTCTAACCTCTTCATTCCTGGTATGCTAATATCTATATAGAAAAGAATTAAACCAGGGTGTATTTTTTGCTTTAAATAAATGCCTGTTCATTCGTATTTGCGTAAGGAAATTTTAGAGTATTATTTTTGATTTCATTTTTAAATTGCTGCTCAAACAAAAGATAAATATCTTTTTCATCATCAATAACTAAAATTTCTAATATTGTTTCTTTCACAATGGATTCCAGCAGAAAATTTTACCATCTTTGATTTTCTTAACAAATTTTTTTTGAATTGATAGAGATGAACAGAAAATTTTAACTTTATTAACTAGAATAGCTATGTTTGAGAAGTAGTATATGATAGTTAATTTTCGAGTGTTAGTGGCTTAGGCTTTGAACGTTATTTTTTCCTAAGGGGGAGGGTAATAATAAACTCAGCGAATTCATTTAAACGGGTGTTAGCAACTAAATTTCCATGCTGGCCTTGTACAATAATATTATAGCTGAGAGATGATTCTAACCCAGTTCCTTCTCCAGTCGGTTTGGTCGTGAAAAAGGAGTAAATAGTTTGAAATAAATTTCTTCCGACATTCCTATTTCATTATCCCATATCCGAATAAGTTTCCAACTTTTTATATAATTACTAAAAATAAACCTATCAGTTTAGTTGAGAAATGAAAATAAAATGAATCAAGGCTTACGCATATCAATCAATTTGTTAAGGACCTAACTTACTTACGCAATCAAAATTTTAAGTCTAAAAAATATAATATATGACTACTTATTTCATGTAATTTCCCTCTTCAAAACTGTTTTATATGTAAATTTGAATCCAAAGCTCGATTAATTCGACATCGACTATTTATTGATATTTTGCTATATTTTTTTTCTGAACTTTGGATTTTTCTCTTTGAATTTTAGATTCTTTGTAATCATTTAGCCTCGTTAATTGGATTGAAAAATTTTAAATTGGTGCGAGCTAACTTTTTTCTTTGATCATTCCAATTTCAGATAATTTAAAGAGAGAAGGAATAGTATTCATGGCAAATCAAATAATTGCTCGGATAACAAGCGTAGGATCTTATTTACCTGAACGCGTGCTTTCTAATCAAGATTTAGAGAAAATGGTCGAGACTTCAGATGATTGGATCGTATCTAGAACGGGAATACGAGAAAGACGCGTAGCAGATGCGAAAGAATTTCCCTCCGATATGGGAACTTACGCTGCTCAAAAAGCTCTTAAAACTGCCAATTTGAAAGCTGAGCAAATTGACATGATTTTAGTTGCCACAATGAGTCCTGATTATATTTCACCCAGTACAGCTAATCTAATTCAAGCAAATCTAGGAGCAAATAAAGCAGCGGCTATGGATATTCAGGCAGCTTGTACAGGATTTTTATATGGTTTGTCAGTAGCAAAAGCTTATATTGAATCTAATATGTATCGGCATGTTCTTGTTATTGCAACAGAAAAAATGTCTGCCTTTATTGATTATAAGGATCGAACGACATGTGTTTTATTCGGTGATGGAGCAGCGGCGGCCGTTGTTAAAGGAGAAGGGGAAGGGTTGAAGATTGATTCCTTGTGTTTGGGTGCGGATGGAGAATTAGCTAATTTAGTTTTAATTCCCGGCGGTGGATCGAGGAAACCAGCCTCAATAGAAACGGTTTCGGAAGGGTTACATTACTTTAAAATGTCAGGTAATGAGGTTTTTAAACATGCTGTTAGGCGCATGAGTGCAGCGGCACGCGAATGTTTAGTTCGAGCAGAGCTCCAAGAATCTGATGTGAGTTGGCTTATTCCTCATCAAGCAAATAAAAGAATCATTGATGCCATAGCTAAAAATTTTAATTTCCCTGATGAAAAAGTTTATCAAACTGTTCACAAATATGGAAATACTTCTGCTTCAAGCATCGCAATTGCTTTGGATGAATTAATCAAAGAGCATAGCTTTGAGAATGGTGAGCATTTTCTCTTAACCGCTTTCGGTGGAGGATTAACTTGGGGTGCTTCAATTTTGACCAAAACAACAAGGTAAAAATGGATAAAAGAATTTATAAACGCATTTCATTTCTTTTTCCTGGTCAAGGAGCCCAATATCCAGGAATGGCCAAAGATTTTGTGAATCAATTTTCTCTGGCTCAACTTGCATTCGAAGAGGCCGATGATATTTTAAAACGTTCTCTTTCAAATGTTGTATTTAATGGTTCTGAAGAGGAGTTGACTTTAACAAAAAATAGTCAGCTTGGAATTTATGTCTCTAGTATAGCCATTTTACGAGTAGTTTCCGAATTATACAATTTAAAGCCATTTGTTTGCTCAGGTCTTAGTTTAGGGGAATATACAGCATTAACTGCGAGTGAAATACTCTCATATCAAGAGACTTTGTCTTTAGTTCAATACCGTAGCGAATATATGCATGAGGCTTGTGAAAAAACTAAAGGATCAATGATTGTTGTCATAGGGCTTGAAAACTCTGTTGTTGAAGAGATGGTGAATAAGCTGAATTTAACAAATGATTTATGGATTGCTAATTTTAACTGTCCTGGTCAGGTTGTTCTTTCTGGAACCTCTTTGGGCATTGAAGCGGGAGGTGCAGCGGCCAAGGAGTATGGAGCAAAAAGAGTCCTTCCCTTACAAGTGGCAGGTGCTTTTCATAGTGGATTAATGCAAGTAGCGGAAAATCGATTGAATCCATTTATTTCGTCAGCTCCTTTCCAAAAAGGGTCTTCTCAACTTGTGATGAACGTGTCTGGGGATTTTGTCGATGATTTAGAACTTGTTCGAACTCATTTAATCAAACAAGTCACCCATTCTGTTCGATGGGAGCAAGGAATTCGCGCAATCGAAAGTCAGGATGTGGATTTATTTATTGAATTTGGTCCAGGAAAAACACTCAATGGGTTGAATAAGCGAATTGGGGTGAAAGCACCAACATTGTCTATTGAAAAAGTAGAGGATTTAGCTCTTTTAGACCATATTATCCAATAGAAAAGAGATGAAATCGACTAGAATAAGTCAATTGCTAATGCTGTACTAAGTTTATATAAAGGAATGACGATGAATCAATTGTTGTTAAATCAATTAGCTATTATTACAGGTGGTAATGCAGGAATTGGAAAAGCCATTGCCTCGAAATTTGCAGAAGAGGGTGCAAAAGTTATTATTTTTGGAACGAATGCAGAAACAGGGCAAAAAACAATTAATGAAATTCGAGAAATTACACAATCTCAAACTATTTACTTTCGCTGTGTGGATGTTTCTCAAACTCAATTAGTTGATGAGGCGATTAAAGATGTAGTAGAAGAATTCGGAGTGGTGGATATTTTGATTAATAATGCAGGAATCACTGCTGATCAATTGTTGATGAAGATGTCTGAACAAGATTGGGATAAAGTTTTAGATACTAATTTGAAATCTTGTTTTAACACTTGTAAATCTGTCGTTCGTGGAATGATGAAAGCCAAAAAAGGAAAAATTATTAATATCAGTTCTGTGGTTGGGTTGATGGGGAATGCCGGGCAGACAAATTATGCCGCTTCAAAAGCAGGAATCATCGGTTTTTCAAAAGCTTTAGCTAAAGAATTAGCTTCTCGAAATATTCTAGTAAATTGTATTGCTCCAGGTTTCATTCAAACAAAAATGACCGATGCTTTAACACCAATACAGAAAGAAATGATTGTAAAAGATATTCCTCTTAATCGCTTAGGGGAGCCTTCTGATATTGCTAATTTAGCTTGGTTTTTAGCTACGCCACTTTCTAACTATGTCACAGGCCAGGTTATTACTGTGGATGGTGGAATGGTGATGTCATAATGTTCAATTAATCAATTGATTTAAAATAAATTGACAAAGGAAATTAGTAAAAAATATCTCATATCAAATATCTAATTTCTACTGTTGATTAAAATAATCGTTTTTAACAGAATATTATACCATTCAGTTTTTAAATAAATTTATAAAGCCTTAACGAAAGGGATTTTCTTATGTCAATTGAACAAGAAGTCATTGATATTGTTGTAGAACAGTTAGGAGTTGATAGAGATGATGTCAATTCAGAAAAGTCATTTGTAGAAGATTTGAATGCAGATTCTCTAGATCTAACAGAACTCATCATGACATTTGAAGAGCGTTTTGAGTGTGAGATTTCACAAGAGGATGCTGAAAAATTAAAAACGGTAAACGATGTGATTAGTTATCTTGAAAAGCGTAAGACATAGTAGTTTTTACCGATGCTGAATAGAACATTCAGCATCGGTTTCTTGGACTTTTTAATCAGTAAAATATCGGTTATTTTTCATTTTCAAATAGATTGCCGTCTGTGACTTCCTCTGATGGGGGTAGATCTTCTTCTGACGTATAATCTCCTGAAGTTGCATCAGAATTAATAGAAGAAGTTTCATTTTCATCTTCGTTATCTTCGTCAGTGTAATCTCCGCCAAAATCAGCTTCTGACATCAGTTTTTGAGAGTCTGTTCTAACTTGTGGAAAGCTTAGAGGCCCATTTTCATCTTCGTCATCTTCGTCAGTGTAATCTCCGCCAAAATCAGCTTCTGACATCAGTTTTTGAGAGTCTGTTCTAACTTGTGGAAAGCTTAGAGGCCCATTTTCATCATCGTCATCTTCGGCATATTGATATTCATCTGTGTGAAAGCCATTAATAAATTCTCCCTTCTTACCATCACTTCTTATGCCATATCCAGTTAAGAACATAGCATCTTCGAATGTGTGTTCTGATTGTATTAAATCAAATTCGTAATCGTATTCTTGAGTATTAAGTATAATACTTTCGAATTCGTCCCCATGCGAAGTGAACCTAACAGTTCCCTGAGTTTCGGTATCACTAGATATATCGTTAATTATAACAGTATACTCTCCTGACTGTGCTTTAATAAAGTCAAATTCAAATTCCCCCACATATTGATGAGTGATTTTTATTTTTTTACCTTCTCTTTCTTGGAAATAGGCGGAGCGGAGAGTTCCTTGTCCATGTTTAAAATATGTCTGAAGAGATCCTTCATAATTAATAGAGATATTTGTTTCTGTCCAGTCGTCGCATTCTTCATCATAAGAGAATATTTTACTTTGGTAGCCAAGCACTTGTTGTTGATCAAATGAGAGTTCTCTGATTTCCGATATCGTTTCTTGCTTTACTACTGTATAAGTCTTTTTTGTGGAGTCATACTCAGCAGCGGTAAAATTTCCTTTAAAATAAACTCTTTCTTCACTTTTGTCTTCTTGTTTGTAAATTCCTTTTCCGTGAGGTAACTGATCGACGATCGGCCCTTCATAACAGGCATTAAAATCTTGTAATGAATCAGTATTATGGGGGGGTAAATTCGTATTATAAAAGATTTTTCCTTGTGAGTCGGTAACTTTTCCATTAATAAAATGACCTTCAAATTTTGTCAGTCGATTAGGAGTTATAATAGATGTTAAAATTAATTCTCCATTTTCGTAGCAACCCTCTAATATAGCTCCTTCTTTATCTAAGAAATAAAATGTTTTAAACATGCCTTTAGCAAGGGTTGCTTTGATACTGATAAAAGGTTCTATATCAATCGTGTATTCGCCAGAAAGTTCATTAAAGGGTGTGGAGATAGTTTTGTTGTCTTTATAAATCTGCGCTGTTTGGAGAATGGTTTTAAAGTTACTTCTAAAACCACGTTGACTAAAGTATTTATCAAAAAAATCAACGCTGTATTCAAAATTAGGAGAATAAGCAATGGAGGTGTAATTGGGTGATGAAACTGAATTTGCGGGCTGGGGGGAGGAGGGAAGTAAAGATGAACATATTTTTTGGGGGCTTTCAGGTGCTATGTGAGGAGGAAGATTAGGCTCAACCTGCGGGTTGGTCGAGGGGGCTAATTTGTTGGATGGCGAAAGCGGTAAAACATTTAATGAGGTAGTAGAAGAAAAAGTTTTAACTTGATTTTGCGTGGTGGATGATGAGATAGAAGGTGGAGAAACTCTTCCCTTTAAAGATTTTATGAGCCTATTTGAATCTGAAGGGTACCGAACATTAGAGACGATTTCATTTGCTCTGTGTTTTGTCAATGCGACGGTTCTTAACAATTTAGCTGAGTAATTTGCTGTAAAGCAAATTAAACTCCAAATTCTACCAAAAAAAACGTTTAATTGTTGAGAAAAGCGAAGATGCGATATTTCTCGATTCACAGTTCGAGATGTTAAATGACCAGAAGGTCCAAAACCAAAATTCATAAAACCCTAATATTTAAAAGTGGAATAAAATAAAAAATAATTGAATTTATTAAACTTATATTGTTTATAAAAAAGATACCAGTAAAAAATTGAAATTACTTTCAATGTAAGTAATTTCTAAATTGCATCGTTTATTAGCCCAAATTTCAAAACTTTTCAATTTGTTTAGTTTAATTTGTTATAAATTGAAGAACGTGGGTTTTTGATTTGGTAACTCTTTATAAGATCGCCAAGTATATTTAAAAAAACTTCTTTTTAAGATAGTAATTTATCAAAAAATGAAAATAATTCAAAGGAAGATTTTGGTAAATAGACTTATTAGGAAACTTGGATTATTAAAGACAGCTAACTCCCCAACAAAATCATGAAAATTCTTTGGTTGGAGAGATTTGATACTGAAATGATGTTTTTAGGAAGATTTGATAAGTGTGCTGTTTTGATTCAAAGAATTTTTTCGAGTGTACTTTGAAGCTAAATAAATGGCAGTCAAACTTGTGAAAAAACCAGGAATCATTGGTAATAGTTCATATCGAAATAATAGAGGGTTTAAACTAGGCCATACCACAACGACGAGAGTGCCGGTGATCATTCCTGCAATTGCCCCATAACGATTTGTTTGTTTAGAATATAAACTCATCAAAACTAATGGGCCAAAAGCACTTCCAAGACCTGACCATGAATATAAAACCGTATCTAAAATTGTATTACTTTTATTGAATGCTAGTAATAAAGCGACCAAAGCTACTGTGACAACACTCATTTTAGAAACCCAAAGGATTTTTTGATCGGATGGTGTTTGTTTGTAAAAATATTTATAAAGGTCTTCGCTTAAAATAGAACCGCAAACAAGGATTTGAGAATCCATTGTTGACATATTAGCCGCAACCACAGCACATAAAATAAAGCCTGCTGTAAAAGGATTAAAAAGATCCTTTACCATTTCAACAAAAACCATTTCTGGTTTAGCTAAGCCGTTTGGAAAATAAGCAATTCCAATTAAGCCGACGATTGCTGCAGCTCCTAAAGTAACAAGTTGCCATGTCATGCCAAGCCATTTAGATTTGTGCATTTCATTGACATCTTTAATACCCATAAATTTAGTGATAATATGAGGCATCCCAAAATAACCAAGTCCCCATCCCAAGGCCAAGGAAGAAATTTTGATAAAGGAATCCAGACTACTATCACCAAACAAAGATAAAGAAACTTTTTTTTGATGAGCCATATGCGAAATGGTTTGCCAGCTATCAATCTTTGTCATTGCTATGGTAGGAACTAAAATAATCATTAGGAAAAGAAAAGCCCCTTGGAACAAATCTGTCCAAGCAACTGTTGTAAATCCCCCAATAAATGTGTAGACGACTACCACCAACATAGCAACAGATAAACCAAAGTAGTAGTTAAGACCAAATAATGATTCAAGCAAGTAACCCATTGCGATTAGACCTGCTGAAAGATAATGAGTAAGAAAAATAAGCATAATAATAGCGCTTAAAATCCTTATGTATCCAGAAGTGTCTTTAAATCTTTTCTCAAAAAATGAAGATAATGTATAGGTGTCATAGCTTTCGGTCATAGAGCGTAATTTTGGAGCTACGAATTGCCAGTTGAAAAACATTCCCAATAAAAGTCCTAGTGCAATCCAAATATAGGGAAGTCCCAATACGAAAATTGTCATAGGAAATGCCATAAAAAGCCAAGCACTCATATCACTTGCGTGAGCAGAGAGAGCCACCAGCCAGAAATTGAGTGATCGGTTGCCCATAATAAAATCAGAGGATGTTGTTTGTTTTTTATGACAAACAAGGCCAATGAGAAGAAGTAAACTAAAATAAGCAATAAATGCTAAAATGACTTGAATTTGCATAGTTACGTCTCTGTTTTATGATGTTCGCATTTCGTTATTAAAATTCTTGATGATGAAATTAAACTTTTTTGCCCGAAAATTTCTTTGCTACTTATCCCTGGATAGAGAAAATGAGTATTTTTTTAAATTTTTTGCTTCAAGGTATAAACTTTACATGATCAATTTATAGATTCATCAAGAAATAAAAACCAAAAAACCAAATAGCTCGTTCTCTTATAAAGAGTTTTGAATTAATAGGCCAGCTTTGCTATTGTGCCTTTGATCATAAAATTGGGTGATTGCGGATTAATTAAAAGAAATCAGATCATAGAATGAGCACTAAAATAACGCAGCAAATTTAATTCTTGAAAAAAGAAATTTTATCAAAAGCAAAAAGGCTAAGCTTATTTTTTAAAGAATAATAAGCTTAACCAGATAATTAGATAGGATTAGACGAGTAAATCTATTCCCCTTTGGGCTAAAATATTACCGGCTGCTAATCCACCAGCAAATGGAAATAAACTAACCCCGATGTAATTGGTAGTAAAAAAAGTTCCTAAGGCGATTGAATCTATAGCAGCTACTGTTGCAATAAGCAAACTAGTATTATTAACATAATCTGGGCCAAATTTTGTGCCATTTAAGTAAGGGTTATTTTCTTCCTTGATATACTTGTTAAACAAATATCTTACTTCAAATCGCAAGACAATTGCTAATACTGCGCCCATTATAAATAAAGAAGGTGAAAAATAAGCCGTTGCACAAGAAGCGCCTAGAAATAAAATATTATGCAAATTTTTTCTAATAAATGACTCAATCTTTTTTAAAGTATTAGATAATGAAGAAGCTATGTTATTCGTGTAAGTTCGTAATTTTGAATAAATCATATCAACACGATAATTGAATTGATGATTAATAACCGTTTTAGTACTTACATAAACATTCATATTAAACTTTACCTTTTTTTTGTTTTTAAAAAATTAGTTTTATTTTAATTTATTTATGTTTTAATTATAATTTTAGTTTTAATTTATTAATTTATTATAAAATAATTGAAAAATTTTGTTGTTGTTTATATTGTTTGCTCTTTGAGTTAGTGTGAGATAAACTAAATTTTTAAAAATAAACTATTCCCTATGCGAGTTTTTAAGAGATATTAATAGATAATAATATTCTCTTTTTTTCTCCTTTATGATACTGATATGAATCAGTAAATATAAAATTTAAATTGGTTAGGAAAGAAAATGGAAAAAGCAAAGCTAATTATTATTGGATCTGGGCCCGCAGGATATACAGCTGCTATTTATGCTGCTCGAGCTAATTTAGAGCCTATTTTATTTGAAGGATTTTTTACAGGTGCTGCAGGGGGCCAATTGATGACAACAACTGAGGTAGAAAATTTTCCTGGCTTCCCTGATGGAATTACAGGACCCGAGCTAGTCGATCGTTTTCGACAACAGGCCATTCGTTTTGGAACAACTATAATTAGTGAGGATGTAGACTCTGTTGATTTTCAAGTTTACCCTTTTATTATTAAAGGTAAGAAATCGCATTATCAAGCTAGTTCTGTTATTGTCTCTACTGGAGCTACAGCAAAACGTTTACCCATTCCAGGCGCAGGTGATGATGAATTTTGGCAAAAAGGTGTGACAGCTTGTGCTGTCTGTGATGGGGCGGCTCCTATTTTTCGCAATCGCCCTTTATTTGTCATAGGTGGAGGAGATTCAGCCATTGAAGAAGCCACATTTTTGACAAAGTTTGGAAGTCGTGTTTTTATTGTTCATCGAAGAGATACATTACGAGCTTCTAAAATCATGCAGGAAAGAGCCTTTAATAACCCTAAAATTGAAATGATTTGGAATTCAGAAGTTATTCAAGTAAAGGGAGACCAAATCGTAAAAAATCTTGTGATTAGAAATGTTAAAACAGGACAGGAAAAAGAATATGAAGCAGCAGGACTTTTTTTCGCGATTGGACATAATCCAAATACTGAGTTTCTAAAAAATCAATTGGAATTACATTCGAATGGTTACTTAAAAGTTTTCAAAGGAACACAAACAAGCATTAAAGGAGTATTTGCAGCAGGAGATGTTCAAGATTTTGAATATCGACAAGCTATTACTGCTGCAGGTAGTGGTTGTATGGCAGCCTTGGATGCTGAAAGATGGCTCGCTGAAAAAGGATTAGACAATTAATGTTTTTCAGAAAAAATTGGAAATGGTTATTTTTTGTTTATTTATTACCAGTTCTAGGCTGGGCTTATGAAGATCAGCCTTGGATAGGCAATTATCTTGAATTTGAATGGACCTCTTCCCTTCAATTTCAATGCTACAAAGATTTATCGTGTAAATCTAACTCAAAACCTTACCTTTCTCGCGATATTTTTCTTTATACGCAATTTGCTCTTGCCGCCACTCCTCAGCTATCTTTAAATTTAGGAGCTATGGCTGCCCGGACAAATAAACAGGCGGGTAGTATCGATCACTTAGAATTTAATGGACGTTATATCTTTTTGGATGATGTAATTGGAGATCCTGTGACATTAACCTTAGGAATCAACCTTGTTCATGCGTTTCCCTGGAGTCTGCGAGATCCAAGTTCTTTTCATCATGGCAAAAATGAAGGGGAGTTGTTTATTTCTATGGGTAAAGAATGGGCAGAAAAAGATCAATGGTTTTCTAGGCTATGGGCTAAAGTAGGGCTTGGAAGTGCACTAAATGATTCTGCTTGGATCCGTTTAAAGATTGCTTTTGCTCAAAGGATTAAACTTTATCACGAATTAGAAATTTTCTCGCGAACTCTTTGTGGTTTTGGGAGGCGCTCCTTAAATTTACGTCATTTTCATGGATATGGCTCTATTGATCATCAATCTGTTGATTTAGGACTGCGATACACTTATCTTATTGATTTTATAGGAAATTTGTCTGTAGAATATGCAAAACGTGTTTATTCCCAAAATTTTCCATCAAAAGCAAATCAAATTCAATTGACGTTCTTTTATCCTTTTGGATTGTAGACCCTTTACGCGGAATTTTGTCTTTTTCAGATCAATAAAAAGACCTGAAGAATAAAATTCGGGATCAATTAAGAAGACCAAACAGCAAATGCTGTTGCGTAATGATGGCAGTGACTAATCGAGATAAGAAGTTTAGGGGAAGAAAATAACTGAGTTAAAAGAGGAGAAATAGAAACGTAAGGTTTTCCATTTGCATCATTAAGGATTTCGACATCTAGCCAAGAAATACCTTGGCTAAAACCTGTCCCCAAAGCTTTGACCACCGCTTCTTTAGCGGCAAATCGACCGGCAAGATGCAGAGCGGGCATTTTACGATTTAAACAATATATTTGTTCATTTTTGGTAAAAACTCGATTTAAAAAGCGTTGTCCATACTTTTTAATATTTGCTTGAATTCGCTCAATCTCAATAATATCGTTGCCAATTCCTAAAGTCATGTTAACAATGGGGTAAGGTTTTTGTTTGATAAAACCAGCGTTTCATTTGACGTATGAAGAGATCAACTTAAATAAAAAGAGGTTACTATTTTTAGAAGCTAATCCCTTCAAAATTTTTTTTTAATTTTAGTCTCAAACTATATTAGTAAGTTAAATAACTTTTATGGCTTTCTAATTCAGCAAGGGAAGGTGTAAAATCTTGTTCCATCATTAAACTGGCTTCTTCTGATGCGTTACAGAAAATCATACGACCGGAAGTAGTGTGTTTAACAGACAAAACGTGTCCTTTGATTGTTTCTCCTATGAATTCTGCTCCGCCGTTAACAACTACCATTGTTCCGTCTTCAAGATAACCAACACCTTGACGAGCTTCTTTTCCATATCTTTGAATTTTAATGTTGATGACTTCGCCTGCTTGGGTAATGGGTTTTAAAGCGTTAGACAGCATATGAATATTAATAATTCGAACGCCTTCAACTGAAGATTGTTGGATGCGATTAAGATCAGAGGTGATGATGTTGGTATCTAAAAATCTGGCTAAATGAATAAGTTTTGTCATCGGATCTTTAATTTCGACAAAATCTGTATCGACATAACGTAGATCTAAATCTGGCAGGCTTTCTAATTTTTTAATTACTTCAAGTGATCGACGAGCTCTTGCTTTGATATTTTCTTCCGTGCTCTCAGCTTGAGTATATAGATCCTTAATCGCAAAGCGAGGAACAATGAGTTGATGATCTAACAATCCCGAAGAGGCAAGATCAATGATGCGAGGATCCATTAAAACCGATATATCCACAAGAACGTCTTTTTTCTTATGACTAAGAGCTTTAAACTCAATAAAGGGGATACTAACATGGATTTCTTCAGAGGCTCTTGCTGTCATTGTCATTCCCACATAACAGCAGAAAAGATAAACAAGAAAACGTGTCGGTAGTAAAAATGCTTCGGTAGAGTCAATATTCATCATTCCGGTGAAAAGAAACAAAATTGCTTGTGCCATTAAATAGCCAAAAAACAAGCCTAAAATAGACGTATTAAAAGATCTGAGGTTAAAGCGATTAAAAATAAAATCTAAGGCAATTAAAATTCCTGCGATACCTATTCCACCAAGCATGCCAACAGTTGTATTGATTAAATTAAATCCTCCCTCAAGATTTTGAATAGCAAAAGTCGTAGAAAATAATAAGCATATAGTGAGGAATAAAATTCGGATAAAAGAGAGAGAAATACTCATATTTTTAATTATATCCTATGTATTTGAATTTTTTGTATGTATCATTAAATTAAGGGAAATTTGGCTAGAAACGAATGTTTGCAAACAAAAGTTTTGTATCTTTTTATGATCTCCAATACAGTTATTTAGGTGATATAAAACGAATTTCCTGGTTAAAATTAATGCTTGGATGAATTTATGTGTAATTAACTATAAAAAATGGGAGCTAAGCTTATGGTATAAATTTAGAAAACCCCTACTTTCAAAAGCCTGGTTCTTTTAACGTAAACGTAACACAATCTTAACTAAATCTTCTTTTAATGTACATCAATTATAAAACTTATGTGATTGAAGGAAATTTTTGATAAAAAAAATATTGTTGATTTGAGGATACTTTTTAGAGGCTGTTTCTTTGAAAATCTTAACAAAATTTGTTACTTCACAATGAGAAACGATGTCCTGGTTAAGCAGGAATTAGATGGACATCTCGCTTTAGATCATTTATAAGTCTTGTCAAAAAAATAATTTGCTTAATTTACATTTGTTTACAACTTTTTGAGAGGTATTATGTTAAAAGTCACTCATACAACAATGATTGTAGTATCAGGGCTGGTTTGGTTAATCGTCGGCTGCGTGCTTCTTCCTTTAGGATTAAATTTTGTGGTAGAGTCTATTTTAAAAGAGAATTTAGTGGTCATAAATCGCCCACTTTTAGATCCTTTGATGAAATGGGTGGGAGGGGCTGATCAAGCAGTCTTATTTTTGATAGCAATTTCTTTATGGATTGGATTTATTAAAGGGCGATTTGTTTTTGCGAAAACGGTGCAAAACAGCGTGAATCGAATTCTTTTGCTTCCTAATCCTGTTAGTATTAAACAAATCTATACAAAAAAGTATTACTTGCTTTTAGGTTCAATGATTTTTTTAGGTTTTTTAATGAAATACACTCCAATGGATATAAGAGGAGCTGTTGATATTATTATCGGATCTGCACTAATCCAAGGAGGAATGCTATATTTTAGAAAAGCATTCGCTATTCGCAGCCACAAGGTTTTTTGAATTTAAATAGAAAAAATTTTCTCTCATCTGTTCAATCATCGCCACAAATAGACTAATAAATGCGTCATAAAATATTTGTGGCGTTTTGTCTCAGGCCTGATAACTATTTAAATTTTTAACGTTTATTGATAAGTGAGATAAATATGATTTAAAAAACAAATCAAATCTTACAAGCTCGATCGAGATGAAACTTTAAACAAAGATAATCAGAGTGAATGGCGATTTTTGCCGCTTTTTCTACTGTTATTAATAGTTACCTCTGCTTATAAAATAATGAAATAGTAAAAAAAGCTTGTCGTTGCTAGTAGAGCGACATTTAAAGCATTTTTTACTATTTCATTTCCTTATTTCTCCGTTCAACAATCGGAGCTAATCGTATGAATAATTCCATAGACATTTGCGAGATTGCCGGCTCGTGTTAAAATAAATTCTCAATAATTGATAAATTTTTTTTAGGTATTTCAAATGATACCGGTACACTTTAAATACTTTATGGTCAGATATTTGGGAATTTTTCTACAACTCCTTCCCTCTGCCAATTCGGATTGGCAGCTTTAACCATAATATTTGAAACTTCCTTTGTTAAATCTTCTTATTTAAGACAAGTTTTTAAATAGTTATTAGCTTTTCTACCCATCTTGGATTTTGTTGAAGGGTTAGAAAATTGTTGAACTGTTTTTGATAAAAATAACAATTAAAATTTATTAAATTAATTAATTTAATTGATTTTTAAGAATAGATTTAGCCTCGAATTCTTTAAATTTTAATAAAATTTAAAGAATCCTTATAAATGATTCAAGTTCATTTTAATTATTTATGATATTGCGAATTTTTAAGAATCTCTGTGGCGCGATAAATTTGCTCAATTAAAATAAGGCGAGTAATTTGATGGGTAAATGTTAAAAGAGATAGACTAATGAGTATAGAATGTTGTTTCAACTCTAAAGGTAAACCCTCTGCACCACCTATCACAATGGTCAATCGCGATCCTCCTTGTTCCCAACATTTACTGAAAAAAGTAGCAAATGCTTCGCTTGTCAACAAACGTCCAGTAGGATCTAAACAAATGATCAGAGATTCTTTTTGAGTCCATTCAAACAATTGGTAAGAATCTTTAGCCCACAGACATTCGATTTGTAAATTTGCTTTCAGTCTTTTTTGATATTCATTAAAAGCATCTTCTAGCCATTTTTCTTTTGTTTTTCCTACGGATAAAATTCGTAGTTTAAGCATAAACTTCCATTGTTTGGCGTTGAATTCATTTTTCCCATATTTCCTAAAAAATAAAAAAAAATTCCAGATAAATACAAACCAAATTTAGTTTAGTACTGTTGTTGTTTAAGTGCTTGTTGCATTTGACGTTTGTCATCTCGTTCTTTAAGATCGGCACGTTTATCGAAAGATTTTTTCCCTTTTGCAATAGCTATGCGAACTTTAATGCGCCCCTGTTTGAGATATAAAGCTAAGGGGATTAATGCAAGGCCTTTTTCTTGTATGGCTCCTTTACATTTTTTGATCTCTCTTTTGTGCATGAGCAGTTTGCGATCTCTTTTTTCTTCATGGTTATGAATATTGCCAAAACGATAATGAGCAATGTTACATCCAATAAGCCAAAGTTCATTGTGAATTACTTTTACATAGGCATCTTGCAAAGTTGCTCCATGATCTCGAATAGATTTAATTTCTGTCCCTTGTAAAACAATACCAGTTTCAAATGTTTCTAAAATTTCATAATCATGAGTGGCCCGTCGGTTTGAAACCAGGTCACTGTGTTTATCTTTCATATTAGTTAATCATCGGGTGTTAAATGAAGTTATAGTCGTTTCTGCCTAAGCAAAGTTAAATATAGAAGTAAATTTTAAAGAATTAAAGATATAAGTCACACGATTTTTTTGATAGTAAGCTATTCTTTTAAGTTCAGCTATTGTTAACGAATTAAAACGACTGTTATTTCTGATATTTAGTTATAAAAAGGGAGGGTAAAAATTTTTTTATCAACATCTATATAATCGAGAAATTTAGGATCAGTTGTGGTTAAAAAAACCTGTCCAACAGATTGCAATTGTTCAACCAATCTATCTTTTCTATTTGAATCTAAACTCATTCCTATATCATCAATCATAAATAAAGGGAAATCGCCATCTCCTCTTTGATGTAATCGACTCCACTCTGCGAAATGCAAAGCATTCACGCAGCTCCTTTGTTGTCCTTCACTTGCAAAATAACGAATATCTCGCCCTCCAATCGCGACAAATAAGTCATCTTTATGAGGGCCACTTAAGGTATAGCCAATCTGCATCTCTCTTTGCCTATTTTTACAGAGTTGTTTAACAAGAAGCTTTTTAATTTCATCGATTGACAAATTGCTATTTGCGATCGATCGATATTCAAGCGTTAAAAGGTCATTTTCCCCCGACAATAAATGATAATACTTTTGAGCAAGGTTTTGTAAATGAGTAATTGTTTGGTACCTTTGTTGAATTAAATAAGCCGCTGAATGTGTCATCTCTTGTTCCCAGCTATCAATCGATATTTGTTGTTTCATTTTAAGGAGATGATTGCGTTGCTTGAGAGCTCGTCCATAACGATTTAAATGGTGAACATAAAGAGGGTCGACTTGTGCAATTTGAATGTCTAAAAATTGACGTCTTAGCTGAGGTGAACCTTTGACTAATTGAACATCATCAGGAGTGATGATAACCCCTGGAATGAGGCCTAACAAATTTGATAGGGTGGCTAAAGGGGTACTGTTATAAATGATTTTACGATCGGTAGTATGAAAGCCAAATTTAAGTGTTTGCTCGATTCCATGTTTGTAAAATTGAGCTTCTAAGAAAAAAGATTCAAATTGTTGCTGAATTAAATCAGGATAATGAGAAGTTCTAAAAGAACGCCCAATCATTAAGCAATGGATAGCTTCTAAAAGAGTTGTTTTACCTTTAGCATTGGGCCCACAAATTAAATTGAATTGAGGACTAAATTCCAAATAAGCTTCTTCATAATTGCGAAAATGTTGCAAGTACAGAGAGCGAAGGGTCATAATTCTATTTAATCTTCTGACAAGCGCATCGGCATAATTACAAAAAGAGGAGAAGCGTCTAACGAATTCGCTAATTCTGCGCTGTCTGTAATGATACCAGGATTGTAGGCATCTGTAAGTCCCATGATGACTGTTTCTCCTTTGCAATGTCTTAAGATATCAATAAAAAAACCTGGATTAAAGGCTATTTCGAGCTTCGGACCATCATAATTGACGGGCATGCTGACATTACCTTCTCCAATGTCCATTGTGTTTGCTGTTAGTTTCAATTCTCCCGGAATAAAAGTAAATCGAACAGAGTGGTTATGGTCTGCTGTAAAAAGAGAAATTTGTCGAAGCAAGCTTGATAACTCTTCTCGATGAAGGGTGACAATAATTTCTGATTTTTCTGGAATCACTCGGTTGACATCAGGATAATCACCCGACAGGAGCTTGGTTAAAATTCGCATTTGATTGGCTTCAATAGCCATTTTATCTGCCATTAATGAAATTTTAACTTCTCCCTCATCTGTTAAATTTTTAAGAATTTCGTCTACTGCTTTAATTGGAATAATGGCTTGCCCGCTGAAAGAGGGATCATTATCTATTACGCCTCTTGCTCGAGCTAATCGCTTTCCATCTGTTCCAATGAAAGTGATACTTCCATTAGCAATTTGTATAAAGACACCGGTTAACACATAGCGATTATCTTCTTTTGAAACAGCAAAAGAGGTACGATAAAGCAAATCTTTTAATTCACTTTGTTTCATCTCAAATGTATGAGATTGAGAAAGATCAGGTAGTGATGGATAGTCTGTTTTACTCATGCCATTTAATTTGAAACGTGAACTACCAGCGATAATGGTTGTAATTTCATTGGTATTAGTAGAGATCTCTACATTGACTGCTGTTAATTCTCGAACTAATTGAGAAAGGCGCTTAGCTGGAAGTGTCGTAGATCCTTCTTCGAAAATTTTAGCTTCAGTGTGACAGTGAATACCCACTGTCAAGTCAGTAGCAGTTAAAATTAATTCATCATTATAAGCTTCGATAAGAAAATTAGATAGAATAGGAATTGTCGGTTTTTGAGCAACAACATTTAGGATTTTGCTAATGAGATAGTTAAGTTCTTGAGTGGAGATAGCAAATTTCATAATCTCAATCCTCTTTATTTCTGATAAGTTTGGTGACTGAAGATACGAGATTACTTGCTCTGTGTCAAGGATCTTTTTCCCTTCCATCCTACATAGCGCAAATTTACGTATGTGCTAATTTCAAAATTAGATTTTTTGTTGGCTACATACGCAAAAAGTTAATTGTGGTTAGTTTTTAGTGGATAAACTGATGTCCAAATGCAGTGACAGTAAAACAGACTTGATTTTGATGTATTCCTGTTGAAACAATCCCTAGTTGGAAAAGAGTTTTGGTAATCACTTCCCGAATAAAATTAAGCTCTTCCGATTGGTAAACGGGAAGAGCATATTTCCATTTTTTTCCTTTGTTAACAAGATTGATAGGTCCACGATCTCCCATAGGGCCCATAAAACTTTTAATGAAATCTTCCAAATAAACCCAATCATGATATTTGAATTGCTTAAGATATTTTTCAATTAAACGAAAATTACGTGGATTCCAATAAATTGATAAATCGTCTGCTTCGAAAGGTTGGCTTAACCAATCCCAAGCAAGTGAAGTCATTTGCGCAATGGGAGGTCTTTTTAACCATAGCATTCCTTTTTCAGTTGCAACCACCATATCTTGAATTTTTTTTAGGAAACCAAAATAAACGAGTTTATCAATTAGTGATTTAAATTCTGTTGAATTAGATAAATAATTCATTGATAGAAGATGTAGTTCTTTTTTACTTTTACAATTAGAAAGAATAGTTTCAACTTCTTTGATATATCCAAATTCTGTAGAAAGTGTATGTTGAATTGTTGACTTATCAGCAATTGCTTTTGGTGTATTCTGAGCTTTAACGAGAAGGTATTCATGGTATTCATGAAAAGGAGTAACAATTTCTTCCCAGTACTCACCAACTTTTTTATATCTTAAACAACAAACAAAGTAGTATTCGAGTAGTAAAAGATTCTCTTCGAATTTTTCTCTAGAGAGCTTATATTTATCAATAAGAGCGACCGCGGTTATAGTAAAATCTGGCGCTTCGTAAACATCTTTCATTATTTCTTTTAAAATAGGATCTTCAAATTGAAGATCTCCTAAATATTCTCGATACATTTTGGGTGTTTGAAAGTATTTTTCAATAATAGAAGAAAAGATGTGATCTGAGCTTCTAGGAATAGCATACCAAACAGGGAGAACGTGAATAGGAACTTTATTAAGAAGGCTTTGCAAAAATTCTAGATTAGGTTCAAAATCTTCTTCAAATTTTTCTAATTGAATTTCAAAATACTTTCGCACTTCTTTATCAACAATTAAAGTCAACTCATTTCGTTTGAACAATTTCGTTGCACTAAGTTTATCTAGGTGCGAAATCAGTATAGGTGAAGAAATTTCTAATTCTTCTGCTAACTCTTTAATAGAGATCTTCAGGGAAGAGTGAAGGATTTCTTGCAAGATTTTGACTTCTAGAATACTTAAATGTGAAAGTAATAAACGATTTTCGATATCTCTTTTGTAAGGATAATCACTTAACACAATTTTAGTTTTACGCCCTATTGGAGGCATATTCATTGGCACACCTATTTTAACAAAAAATTACTGAAGTTTCGGGGGATGTTTAAAAATTTCATTCCCATGAATCACAAGATTATTGATTGAAATTATTGATTTGAAAAGATGGAACAAAAAATAAATTGCATGTTACATATACTTTATCGCTATTAAGGATTTTTAATCAAATTATAAAGGTTTAAAAAATAAATAAAAAAAATAATTGCATTGAATTTTGTTTTTAATTTATAGATGAAATAATAATAAAATTAAGCAAAAAATTTTTTTTGAAATAGGGTGAGACTAATATCAAGATTGCATGAATGTTTGGAAAGAATGCGATTTTAGGGAAAAAGTGAAGTAAGGCAAGGGGCTTTATTTCTGTTTTTAAATAGCTTAAATGAAATAAATGAGAACAAAATGAATCATCCAAATCACGATAATCAAAAACCTGTTTCTTCCAAAAGGCAACACAACGAAATTGATCAATTGGCAGAGTTTATTTTAGATAGTTTAGAAGAATTTCATCAATCAGAATGGGAACCTTTTGAAGTGTATGCAAAAAACTTACGTTCTCATATTTATGCAGATCAACGTGTTTTTCGCCAGCAATTTACTAGAGGTTATGAATCCCTTTTAGAAGTTTTAAGTCATCGTCATTCTAGTTAATCTAAATCGACGAAAAATTGTTACTTAAACTGCGAGTATGGCTTAGCCATACCTTTCAAAAATAAATAATTACAGACTTTGTTGAGCCTGTAACTTAGAGCTTCTCTCTACTCAATGTTTTTACTGAAAATTTGAAAATGGCTTTTGAAATTTGAAGTTTATAATTCTTTTTTAACATACATTGATTGTTACCCAGAATTTAAAGATTTTATTTGGGATTAGAAGAGGCTCGAATTAACATCCAATAAGCTAAGGAAGGGATTTGCGATTGCATTTTTTTTACCCATTGTTCTGCTTCTTCTTTAGAATCAAATAACATCATGACTTTTGCAAGTGCATCTGCAGTTAAACAATCGTTTGCGACTAAACTGGCGCTAGCAATAGACCCTGTACGAATTTTTAATGGGGAGAGTGTTAAAGGATTAAAAATATGACAGTAAGTTTGTAATTCGTTGTTACTTATGACTGTCCAGTATTGGAAATAATCTCCGCTCGTGGCAATTGCTTGATTGTTGAGGGATAAAAAGGCAATCGCATCTTTAGGATCGGTACTATCGAGATGACTGATATAAATATTCCAGGGCCTTTTTGCAGGATGGCGGCCTGATGTCCGAATGTCTCCTCCCCATTCTACATAAAGATTGGGAAATCCAGCTTCATTTAAGCGAGAAATTAACAAATCAATAGCAAAACCTTTAGCAATTCCCCCTAGGTCAAGTTCTGTCAAAGAATTTTCTTTAAAAAAGAGTCCTTTTTCAAAATGAATCTTATTCCACCCAATAGAGGGTTTAATGAGAGCTATTTCATCTGGAGAGGGAAGCTGTTGAGAGTTTAGTTTTTCTTTCCAAAGTTTTTGCAACGGCTCTATCGTTGGATCAAAAAGCCCTTCAGATAAAATTACCAGTGTATCAATTTGCTTAAATAATTGAAATAATTGAGGAGAAAGAGGAATAGTTTGATAGGCTTTTAAAGAATTCAACCGAGAAATTTCAGATTGGGGATTCCATTTATTGTAGATGGTATCAATTTCTTCAAATGTCGAATCGATGATCGTTTGAATACGAATTTTGTCTACCTTTGAAACAGAATTCCCCACTAGGATGCGGTATTGTACTGTCATGACGACATCTTGAAAAATGGTTACAACTTCAGATTGAGAAGTTTGACAACCTTCCATCAAAAGAAAACTAAAACTCATCCAAATAAGAATAAATAAAGAGCGAAATTTGGCAGTAAAAGTTTGCAAGGAGCAAATATAAGTAAATAAATGGATTGTATTCACAAGTTTAAATTCTGCGATTTCGAATAGCTTAATAGAGTATTATATAAAAGCATAGCGATTGTCATTGGTCCTACACCTCCGGGTACTGGTGTGATAAAAGCACACTTGGGAGCTACATTAACAAAATCGACATCTCCTACAATTTGGTAACCATTTTTTTTGGAAGAATCATGAATTTTATTAATACCTACATCGACAATAATGACCCCCTCTTTGACCATATCTGCTGTAATCAATTTAGGTTGGCCTATGGCTACGATAATAAGGTCCGCTTGTAAACAGAGTTCTTTGAGATTTTTGGTATATCGATGAGCTACTGTAACGGTTGCATTTCCTCCAGGATATGATTGCATTAACAAAGCTGCCATTGGTTTACCCACAATATTGCTTCGTCCAATAATCAGAGCATGTTTCCCACAGACTTCAATGCCAGTGCGTTCTAACAATGTTTTAATGCCGAAAGGAGTGCAGGGTAAAAAACCATCTAATTCGCCAATCAGCATTTTCCCAACATTGAGAGGATGAAAACCATCGACATCTTTTTGAGGATTAATATGGTAATTAACCCGATTAGAGTTGATGTGAGGAGGTAGAGGAAGTTGAACAAGAATTCCATCAATTTGGGGATCGGTGTTGAGCTTTTCGACTTCTCGAATTAATTCTTCTTCAGAAATCGTGAAAGGTAATTCACACTTGATAGAAGCAATACCAACCGCTTTACAAGCTGCAGTTTTACGATTGACATAGATTTGAGAGGCAGGATGGCTACCCACAATTAAAACAGCTAAGCAAGGAGGGCGATAGAGAGATTGTTGGATAAGTTCTTTGATTTCCAGTTGAATTTCTTCTGCTATTCGCTTTCCATCAATAATCATTTCATTTCCTCGTTTCTTTTCAAGTAGATTATTATAGCAAGTTTTTATTAACCTCAAAAGAGTCGAAGTTAAATTTTAATGCTTTATTTATCTCGTGAAAAAATAATTAAAATTTTTGTTTTTCTTGCTTAAAATAATTGAGTCATTTAGAGATTATAGATATTCAAAATTTCCTAGAAATTCTTCATAAATTTGTTTGAATTCCAAAATTTTATATTGAATGTTGTAATTTTCTAGTCAATTTAATGTAAAAAAACCACAATAAGAAAAAATAAGCCAGCTGATACAAATAAGACAAGCGAGCATCAATGAAAGCGCTTTAAATAAGGCACCTATCAATGAAATTCTAAAGTTTGAATGTAAGGAGAATTAACATGAAGCAAATTATTTCGTATGTCTATTGTACAATTGCGTTAAGTTGCTTTCAGCTCATTGGTGCTACCGAGCATGCGGATTTAGATGTCGAGTCACCAGTATGTACTAAGCAGGAGTTGATGGCTTATTTTCCCCAGATCCTTGTCAGAAAAATTTTACTTAAATCTAATATTCAGGAGCAGCAAGCTAGGGCAATTGCAGAAGAGCTGGCTCAAAAAGGGCAAGAATTAGAGAAAATTGTGGCCGAAAAAGCTTCTAAACTAGATCCGAATCCTTTTAAAGATCTTAGTCAACGGGATGTTGCTATTAAAATTTATCGAGAAACTCTTTATGAGATTTTTGCGAAAGTTTTAAAAAATCACGGCATTACTGATGGAAATCAAATTCAAATTCTTTTAGATAAGATGCAATTAGCTAAAAGTAAAATGTTTATAGATTGCATTCGCAAAGAACAATCTTCTGCCAAAAAGGTTTTGGAACATGAAACTTCACCACCTTCATAATTTCTTTTTAAGTCGCAATTGTTCAAAATATTCTAATCGTTTTTTAAGCTCGCGTTCAAACCCTCTTTCGACAGGCTCATAGAAACGTTGCTTTTCTAAGCTGTCAGGAAAATAGTTTTGTCCGGAAAATGCTTCTGGTAAATCAGGATCATATTGATAGTCTTTTCCATAACCTAAGTTTTTCATCATTTTAGTTGGCGCGTTGAGAATTGTTAAAGGAGGGTTTAAATAGCTTGTTTTAGAAGCGCTTTCTTTTGCCATTCCAAAAGCGCGATAGACTGCATTACTTTTGGGAGCTAAAGCAAGGTAAATGACGACTTCTGCGAGGGCAAGTTCTCCTTCAGGAGAACCTAACATTTCATAAGCATCTTTTGCTGCAATTGCTAAGGGAAGGGCTTGCGGGTCACTCAATCCAATATCCTCAACTGCCATGCGAATCAAACGTCTGGCTAAAAAAAGAGGTTCTTCACCACCTTCTAACATTCTCGTGAACCAATAAATAGCGGCATTTGGATCAGATCCCCTCACAGACTTATGCAATGCTGAAATGAGATTATAATGTTGATCCCCACTTTTATCAAAAAGGGGAGAGCGTTTTTGCAAAATTTTTTCAAGTAAAGGGATATCTAAAATTTGCTTTGAGGCATATCTTAAATTTTCTATTAAGTTATATAGATAACGACCATCGCCTTGCGCACAAGTAATTAACCAATGACGAGCTTCTGCAGTTAGATGCAATGGTGCGAATTGTTTTTCATAGCGTTCTAAAAGTTGCTCGAGACTAAATCCATCTAAGGGATAAATCGGCAAGACTCGGAGCCGAGACAATAAAGCTCCATTTAAATAAAAAGAAGGATTTTCAGTGGTAGCTCCAATTAAAATAATCGTTCCATTTTCAACAAAAGGAAGAAAAGCATCTTGTTGAGATTTATTAAACCGATGTATTTCATCAACGAATAAAAGAGTTCCTTTGTGAAAAAGAGGTTGATTTTGTGCTTCTTTAATCGTTTTTTTTAAATCCGCCACACCGCTAAATATCGCGCTCATCGAAATAAATTGCATATTGAATGCTTGCGCATAAAGGCGAGCAATAGAGGTTTTACCGCAGCCTGGTGGCCCCCATAAAATAACTGATAAGGGTATTTGAGATTCAATCGTTTTAGTGATTAACCCGTTTTCTCCTAAAATGTGGTCCTGCCCGACAATATCATTTAAGTTTTTAGGCCGTAGCTGTTCAGCGAGAGGTAGAACTTTTTTTATCATTTGTTCTCTCTTTGTAAAATCACTTTATTTCTTCTAAAAACCTGTCTTTTGGGTAAAAAAAGAGAAGGTAAGCTAAAAACCAAGAGAGCATAAATGCCATCACAAATCGGCATCCAAATTAAATCGTTTTTTACCCAAGCACCCGTTAACTTGAGTCCATGACCAAACATAAAAAACAATGTGACATGGATGACAACAAATAAAATACTAAACAAGCTTGTCAAAATGGATACGGTATATAATCCATCTTCAAAAAAATGACGTTTAAAATAGTATAAGAGTTCGATGGTTAACATATAATTTAAGGCGTAAAATCCTAATCTCATTTGAAAAGAGAGTAAATCTACAAATAAACCACAAAGAAAAGCGAGCCATAAACAATCGATCTTTTCTCTTTTATAGATGGCTATAACTAGAAATGGAGCGAAATATAAGAGGGGAAGGTGCGGTAATAAAATAGGTAAAATAAGTGTTAGGCTCAATGTATAAAAAAATAATAAACTTAGACGACCCATGATTGTTTTTATAAAAAGCTAAATATAGAGACTAAAGTTAATAACGCTTAGTAGCAAGTATTTTTGAGTAAAAAAAACAAAGATCAAATTAATAAGCACCTTTAGAGAATAACATAGTAGGGATGGTTTTGGCAATCAACTTTAGATCTAAAACCATTGAGCGGTGGTCTACATAATACTCATCTAATAAAATTCGTTTTTGATAACAATTAATATCACTTCTACCGGAGACTTGCCAGGGGCCTGTTAATCCAGGTCTAATGGATAAAATTTTATAAGCTTTTAAACCTAAATATTTATCCACTTCAGCTTGCACGATTGGACGAGGACCTACGACGCTCAAATCTCCTTTTAGGACATTCCAAAATTGAGGAAGTTCATCAAGAGATGTTTTTCGTAAAAAAATTCCTATAGAAGTAATTCGAGGATCGTTTTTTAATTTAAAGCAGTTGTCCCATTCTTTCTTAAGATGAGAATCTTTATTTAAAATGTCTTTTAATCGCTTGTCTGCGTCCTGATACATGGTGCGAAATTTATAACATTGGAAAGACTTCCCTCCGCGACCAATTCTCTCGTGAGAATAAATGATTTTTCCAGGAGACGTTAGCCAAACAGCCAAAGCAATGGTTAAAAAAATAGGCACTCCCAGTAGTAAGCAAAAAACACTAAAGGTAATATCAAAAATTCTTTTAAGTGGATAATGTCTAATTTGATAGGAGTGCGCAGAGCTTACCGAATTCATAAAAACATTTTCCTTATACTATTTATCTAAAAAAACTACCTATTCGCAACCATCAAGGACTATAATAATTATTTTTTCATTGGTCTATAATAGTATCAATTTTAAAATAATCGTCAATTTATAAAAATTCAGAAAAAATACCAAATCACTTAAAAAATTGATTGAAATCAGTCAATAATGACGATGAATAATAAAGTCAGCTAAATGTATTAGAAAAGAATTATCATAGGGAAGTAGTTTTAAAGCATTAATGGCCTTTTGATAAAAATTTAAAGCGTATGCTTTGGCTTGTTCTATTCCAAGTAAGGATACATAAGTCGACTTATCTTTTAAGATGTCAGACCCAATTTTTCGTCCATGTTTGGCTTCGCTTGATGTGATATCAAGGATATCATCAGTGATTTGAAAAGCCAGCCCAATATTTTCACCAAATTCTCGGATATGAGTGAGCTGTTCTTCTGTTGCATTTGCTAAAATTCCTCCGAATTCAACAGATGCTGTAATCAAAGCAGCTGTTTTATTACGATGAAGTAACCGAAGGGTTTCAAGATTAATTTTTTGTCCCTCGCTAGCTAAATCCAAGGCTTGCCCACCAATCATTCCATCGTATCCGCTTTGTCTGGATAAAATAGTAATAAGTTTAACTTTTTTTTCAGATGTCAAATATTTATCGGTCGCTAAAAGTTCAAATGCATATGTTAAAAGAAAGTCTCCTGTTAAAACGGCGTGGCCTTCTGAATATTGGCGATGAACAGTCAGTTTTCCTCTTCGATAATCATCATTATCCATGCAAGGTAAGTCATCATGAATAAGAGAATAAGTATGGATAAGTTCTAATGTGCAAGCAGGAGATAAAGCTTCTTGAATATCTCCGTGAAGTGTCTGAACAGTTGTCAAAGCTAAAATTGGACGTAGCCTTTTTCCTCCACTTAAAAGAGCATAACGAGCAGCTTCAATTAAATTTTGGTGAGGGCCGTGACGTTTGGAGACGAGTTGATCCAGGCGTTTTTCAATAAGCTGACTTTGTGTTTGTAAATAATTGGCAACATCAATCATACATCGCCACCTATATTTCCAACTTGAAGTGAGAGATCTTCTGCGTACGCTGCAGATCGTCCAATACTAAAATAATCGAAACCCTTACGTGCCATTTCCTCCGGATGATATTGATTACGTCCATCAAAAAAAGCTTTTCCTTTCATGCGTTTTAAAAGTAGTGGAAAATCGAGGAATCGAAACTGCTTCCACTCTGTCATTAAAATTAAGCCGTCTGCTTGATCAGCTACTTCGAGTTCTGTTTGGCACCATGTAATGCAAGTATGAGCTGAAAGTATTCGTTGAGCTTTCGGAATAGCGATTGGATCATAAACTTTTAATAGAGCTTCTTCTGCAATGAGATCTTTAATTAAAGTTAAAGAGGAAGCTTCTCGCATGTCATCTGTATCGGGCTTGAATGAAAGGCCTAAAATTCCGAAGGTTTTTCCTTTAAGTCCTCCCTGATCGGCAAAGTAATTTTTAACTTTTTGTCCTACGATATGTTTTTGGTGTTGGTTAATCTCATCCACTGCCGTTAATAAAGAAAGAGGATGGCCCAATTCTTTTGCTTGAGTAATTAGTGCTTTTACATCTTTTGGCAGGCATGATCCACCATAACCTGCACCAGGATATAAAAATTTATGTCCAATTCGATCGTCAGCCCCCATTGCCTTACGAACCCACCCAATATTCGCCCCCACATTTTCACATAAACTTGCCATTTCATTCATAAAGGAAATACGTGTCGCTAACATGGCATTAGCCGCATATTTTGCTAGTTCTGCCGATAAGATATCCATTTCCAGTAAGCGTTCATGATTAAGCATAAAAGGAGAATATAACTCACGCATGATTTTGGCTGAACGAGCGTGATCCGATCCTACAATGATTCGGTCAGGTTTCATAAAATCTTGAACGGCATTTCCTTCTTTTAAAAATTCAGGGTTAGAAACGACATCAAACTCCACATGACAATTTCTGTTTTCTAAAGCATTTTGAATGATAGCAGAAACTCGATGCGTTGTTCCAACAGGAACTGTAGATTTCGTTACAATAATACAATAATGATTGATAAACTCTCCCAGCGTTTTTGCAACACATTCAACTTGAGAAGTATCAGCTCCCCCTTGCGGCGTTGTAGGTGTATCAACAGCAATAAAGCAAATATTAGCGAGAGGAACTGAAGAGGAGTAATTGGTTGTAAAAGTCAAACGCTTAGATTTTATGTTGCGTTTTACCATTTCATCCAACCCAGGCTCATAAATAGGGATCATGCCTAGTTTCAATTGTTCAATTTTTTCCTTATTAATATCCAAACAAGTGACATAATAACCCATTTCGGAAAAACAAGTGGCCGTCACCAACCCTACATATCCTACGCCAATAATAAGAAGATTCATACATGTCCTTTCTTTCGAATAAAGTAACTATTATACTGACTTAACGTTTTTGCTGCATGCTTATAGTTTTTAAAACAGCGTATTTATTTAAAAGTTGTTTATTTTTGAATAAATACGTTTTCGATCAGAGAAAAAAATAGATGAAAGGTTTCTGAATTTCATCTAGAAAAATTAATAGCAAATTGGCATGAAATATGTATTATTTATTGTTATCGTTTATTATTTTATTATGATTTTTAATTTTATTTATCTGTTAGTTGTTTGTTGATGATCAATAGTTAATTATGATAAAATAAAAATTAGAAATTAATAAATAGGTTTATATATGATTGTTTCCAATTGGCAGCCTCCTTTTCGAAATACTTCTTCTATTTCAGATAATTCGCCACCCCCTTCAGAGGTTTACAAAGGGGGAAAAATAGGGGGACATAGAACTTCAGATTTGACAGGTGATGATTCAACGATTTCGTTGGTTGCGACACCAAAAATACAAGGGCCACCCGATACCTCATTTGAAATAAGCGATTTCAGTGTGACATTAGCTCCCATAGATCAGGATGTGGTTACAAGAATTAATCAAGCTGTTACCCCACTTGTTACTCCACAAGATGGAATCATTGATGGCAATTTGCCAGATACCTCTTCTTCGTTGGTAGATGATGATGACCCTATTCAAGATTTAGAAGATGCTTCTAGGACGATTGGAACTGATAACTCTGATATAGTGATTGAATCTGATGTTGAAAGTGATATCGAATTACAGTTTACCCAAACAGCTCCCTTGCAGGCAGGGGAAACATATAAAATCGAAGATATGGGAGTTAATACAAATATTAATGTTCCCCCTCAGCGGATGTTAACAGATGCAATTGCTAAAGCAAAACAAGTTGCTGGTTTTGAGAATGCGACTGTTAAGATTAAATCAAGTTTAGATGAAAAACTTAAAGAAGCGGAAAGAAATAATATTATTCCTAATTATAAAGTTGAACGTTATGTCAATGACCATGGGGTAGGACTTTTTAAAGTTAGCGTTGATTATGTAGTTGAATTAAAGACTGAAACTGATCCTCCTGAAAAAATGCATTTAAAGTTGACAAGAGAGTTTTTCTCTAATGCAAATAACGAGAATGAAGCGCTTTTAGCTGTTTATCATGTTTCAAGATCTATTCAAAAAGGAGCTATTGATGGAAAAATAGAGACTGAAACTACAAGCTTTAATTTGACTTATGCACGCGATCCAGAATCTCACAAAGTGGTTGGGGTAGAACGTGTCATGGCTGGTGAAGTTGATGTAACTCAATCCCTCAAGAAAAAATATACAAGAGAAATGGGAGAAGATGGAACAATCGCGTTAAAACGAGCTAAACGAGAAAAGGCGGAAGTATCCAAAGAAAGTCGGTTATTAAATGCTAACGTGTCAGTGGCCAATTTGACTTCTATAGAAGTAATAAAAAAAATGAAAGGTGGTGTAAACGCTTATATTAAAATACAACAGAACGAAATGAATTCATTTGAAGTTAGAATAAATAGTCTTCAAAAAGAAATTGAACAACATGAATTAGTGCAAGGGATAATAGCACAAGACAAAAAGAAGTTTGAGACTTTACTTGAGGAATTGAAAAAGGGGGAAGCTGATTTGAGCGGTCTTGAATTACCAGTAGTTGTGATTAATTACTTATCCAGTAAACAAGCTCTTATTCAATTGAAAGATAAAGGCTCAAGCACGTCAGAAGCAGAAATTTATTACAATCAACAGAGAAATCTGTTTTTTGAAGAATTTAAAGCATTATTTAGGCAACTTGACAGTTTCCAAAATATTCAAAGAAAACTGCAATCTAAACAAATAGAACTCCAACAGATTAAAGTCAATTTGCGAAACCAATCTGGTGTGGATGAAAGTATTATTGCAAAACAAGAACAACAAATGGATGCATTATTACACAAAGTTGATCAAGCAATCAAAACGAACAACCAATTATTATTTGTTCAAAAACAATTAGGGCATTTGATGAAAAAAGAAGAAACGCCTTATGCTGATAGACTTGAAAGTTCCTCAGTACCCACAGCTTCCACATCTGAAACTTCTACATTAGGTACTCTATCAAACGGTATGCCTGATGTAATTGTTGCATCCGACGACGGTGCATTTGGTGCTGTTTCTGTTATGCCGATGAATGAATGAATTTATTAGGAGTTTAGCAAAGAGTTCAAAAGCAGGCAAAAGTTTAAACTAAGTGGGATATTGATCCTTAAAATTTATTTTCTCAGTTCATTTATATAAGGGGATTAACTAAATTTCTTTTAAATTTTTTAAGGGCAGTGCTATTAATTTTATTGTTTGTAAAAATCTAAAATAGATTTTTCTTTAGCTGGATGAGTCGTCGTCCTGTGTAAGTTAAAAAAACTCCTCCATTTCTTTTTTTATCAAACTTATCCATCTTCTAATTTGTCAAAAAATACCCTAATAATTATTATTTTAACGTTAATTGCTGAATAATTTCATTTTTTTATCCAGCAGTTATTTTGAGAAAAATATAAGAAGAAACAGTTTGATAGACTTTGGCCTTAATTTGAATCATTTCTATTGGATTTAAGGTAAAATGAAATTTTTTAGATTTAAAAACTTAGGTTGGGGGATTCTAGCCTTTGCTTCTATAGGATTAATCAGTTATTTTCTAATTTTAGAAGATGAACTGGATTCCAGGAATCTCACTTCACATGCTCGTTATGAATTTAAATGGGAAATCGCAGCGATTCCTAAAGAGCTTGCTAAGATTGATAAAATTCTAGAACAACCTTTCTCTTACTTAGGCGAAGGTGGACAATCTTATGTTTTCTCTAGCGAAGATCAAAAATATGTATTGAAATTTTTTAAATTTAAACGCTTCAAACCAAGTTATTTAGTAAAAAAACTTCCCAACTCTTATCCATTCAAAAATTATAGAGATAAACATATTGCTAAAAAAAAGCAAAAATTAATGAGGGTTTTGAAGGGACATAAACTAGCTTACGATTTCCTTAAACGAGAGAGCGGGTTAATATTCATTCAACTCAACCCCTCAAACCTCTCTAAATGGATTACTTTAGTCGATAAAGGTAATCAAAAAAGAAAACTAAATTTAGAAACTGTTTCTTACATCCTTCAAGAAAAAGGTGAAATATTAAGCCAAGTTTTAACTTATCTCCTTAATCAAGGTAACTTATCAATCGCAAAACAACGCGTCGACCAAGTCTTAGGTCTATATCTTTCTGAATATCAAAAAGGGATTTATGATTTAGATTATGGAATTATGCATAACATCGGCTGCCGAGAAAATAATGTTTTTCACTTAGATGTTGGGAAATTGATCGTCGATGAGCGGATGAAACAACCAGAATTTTATCAAAAAAATATTGTTAAAGTAGCTTCAAAACTCCAGAAATGGTTTTCTTCCAAGTATCCTCAATACTCTCGAGAGTTGATAGATCATCTAGAAAAAAAACTATCATTGATTTTAGATCAAAAATTCACTTTTTCTCAATCGACAGGTAACGTAGAATAATGATTCTGAAGAAAGTATTGATCGGATTAACATTTGTTTGCTTCATTTTCATTGGTTGGTACAATTTGCCAGCGAAATTCATAGAAGAATCTAAAAATGTTTTTGAGTCTTCTATCTATAAACAATATAAAATCAAATTAAGACATTACGTTCTAACTCATCCTTTATATAAGCGTGTTCAACAAGCAACAGCAACAAATTACAATACAGATATCCGATCACTTTTGGAAGAGATTGAAAAAACTTTTGAAAAAGCGGAGGAACTTCGATCTTCTCACGAATTATTTCTAAGGAAAATTAGGCAATTAGCCCAATTTTCTGGGCATGACAGGGAAGAGGAACAAAATTCTAAAAAATTTTTCGAAGACTTTGTCAATTGTTTATTTTTACATGTTAATTTACAACCAGAAATGGAAGCGTTTCTTTATCATTTTATTAATCCTCCTCAACGCGATCTTTATTCTTATTTAGTAGAAACTCAAAAAGAATTGTATAATCATCCCCAATTTCGCAGTATTCAGCACGAAGCGCCTTTTGAAGATCAATTTCTCCAAGGAAATCTTCCTGCCTTTATTACTTTGGTTAAAGAGACAAGGTTAATTCGCCTAGGACAACCGATTTGTCAATCACGCGGTTTTTGGTCAACACCTCAAATTTCACCAGAATTCTTATTTTTTTTACAAAATCAACCTCATCACTTCTATGTGAATTTGATGAAAAGAAAAGGAAGAGAAGGAGCTTTGACGAAAGCCTTGGAGAGGTTAGAAGATAAGAGAGAAAATTTATCAGTTATCACGCTTGATAAAAATTCCTCTTTTTATTGGCAACATGCATCTGATTATCCTGAAATTTTTGATAGTGAAGAGTTTAAAGAAATTTTTTTAAATAAAATGTGTGGAATCGAAAGCCATTATTTTTGGTCAAAACATTTAGAACCTGGGAACTGGAAAGAAACATTGCAGGAAATTTTAAACCATGTCCATTTTGTCATATTTAAAAACGTTCGTCTTTTGAATCGGCAAGAAAGGCAAGATTTTATTGAAATTACTTATCTTGCTATTTTAAATTCTCTTCAAGAGAAGTGGAAACCTTCATCAATGAATATCACTTGCAAGCAGGGAATGGATCGTGGCCCCTCATTAATGGTGTTATGGATGCTATATAACGAGTTAATCGAAAATAATGAGAAGTTAACAAACTTACTTTTAACGCCTCCTTTAATCATTCGAAATCGCTCTAGTCATCGTTCGAGATTAGATCGATTTGTCTCCGCGGCTAAAAGATTAAAGTTGAAATTAAATGAGATAAATTAAAAATAAAGTTTTTGTCTTTTTAGAAAAAGCCACAAACATAAATTATAGTAACCTGAATTTTGGGTTTTTAGGCAGCCATTAACAATAAGCGATGCTGCTCTGCTAAGTTTATCGATGGCTTTTTAGGTTGGTGAGTATAAGCAACAATCCCAGCTAATAGATTAATTAAAAAATTTCCGGCATTTC
>NZ_BCPZ01000075.1:0-599 GCF_001950615.1 Candidatus Protochlamydia sp. W-9 | reverse complement strand
TTTTATTGATTTTCCATCGATAGATGTTTGCCACAATAAACGCATAAAAAGAAACAAGGTCTTTAAAGGTTTAGCAAAGAGGGGGAAAACAACTTCAGGATGGTTTTTCGGGTTTAAATTGCATCTCATGGTCAATGAAAGAGGAGAAATTTTGGCTTTTCAGCTAACTCCTGGAAATGTTTGGGAAGATTTGGTTTTAGTCGCAATGTGTATTCCCAATGGTGTTAGATGTCTTATCTCTGCTTTATGCTATTACGGTTTGACAGAGAAAATCATGAGGGAATTTTGGATCGCAGTTCCTAATTCCTCAAAAAGTCCCAAAAGAGGAAATACTCGCATTGTAAGAATGCGAAACATAGACCTAGGCCAAACAGAAACCCTAATAGGAAACTGCCATTTGAAAAAGTAGAAAGTTGTGCTGGACTCCTTTTTCCTAAAGGTAATTAATTAGAATCTATTTGTAACCTGAATTTTGGGTTTTTAGGCAGCCATTAACAATAAGCGATGCTGCTCTGCTAAGTTTATCGATGGCTTTTTAGGTTGGTGAGTATAAGCAATAATCCCAGCTAATAGATTAATTAAAAAATTTCCGGCATTTC
>NZ_BCPZ01000074.1:0-140 GCF_001950615.1 Candidatus Protochlamydia sp. W-9 | reverse complement strand
GTTTTTTATGAGAATAAACAACAGAAAAAAATATAGAAAAGCGTCTTGGGAATAAATATATTAAATTTGTGTTTGTAAATAAAAATCTTGAAGAAAATATTGAAATTTCTAAAAATTCAGGTTCTTCGGAGATTTGCGTG
>NZ_BCPZ01000073.1:0-157 GCF_001950615.1 Candidatus Protochlamydia sp. W-9 | reverse complement strand
CTAGATAGAGAATAGATAAGAGATAAAGGTGGCTGAAAATCAGGGTTTATTTTTTTCTCTGTGACAAGAGGACAAGAAGTATTTTGTTTGGGAATTGAACAGGAGAGGAAAAAATGAGAGAATAGTTATAAAAACATTTTTTACGATAGATTTATTA
>NZ_BCPZ01000072.1:0-279 GCF_001950615.1 Candidatus Protochlamydia sp. W-9 | reverse complement strand
GAAGTCATCGAGGCAGATCTTCAGGTGATGAGCCTATGAGTCGTGAAGAGGCAGGTCGCCGAGGAGCGGAAGCTCGTTGGGGAAGAGAGCACGATGAGGATTATGATGGACGCAGAAGCCATCGAGGCAGATCTTCAGGTGATGAGCCTATGAGTCGTGAAGAGGCAGGTCGCCGAGGAGCGGAAGCTCGTTGGGGAAAAGAACACGATGAGGATTATGATGGACGTAGAAGCCATCGAGGCAGATCTTCAGGGGATGAGCCTATGAGTCGTGAAGAAG
>NZ_BCPZ01000071.1:0-139 GCF_001950615.1 Candidatus Protochlamydia sp. W-9 | reverse complement strand
ATGGCGGTTAGTCAATTCAATCCAAAAGGAAAATCAGTATGAATGAGATGACTCGTTATAATATAAGAATGCACGATAATGGCTATTGCAGCCAAATACGAACATTTGTCCCTCCTATTCGAATAATAGAACAAGGAGA
>NZ_BCPZ01000070.1:0-139 GCF_001950615.1 Candidatus Protochlamydia sp. W-9 | reverse complement strand
ATGGCGGTTAGTCAATTCAATCCAAAAGGAAAATCAGTATGAATGAGATGACTCGTTATAATATAAGAATGCACGATAATGGCTATTGCAGCCAAATACGAACATTTGTCCCTCCTATTCGAATAATAGAACAAGGAGT
>NZ_BCPZ01000069.1:0-139 GCF_001950615.1 Candidatus Protochlamydia sp. W-9 | reverse complement strand
GTGGCGGTTAGTCAATTCAATCCAAAAGGAAAATCAGTATGAATGAGATGACTCGTTATAATATAAGAATGCACGATAATGGCTATTGCAGCCAAATACGAACATTTGTCCCTCCTATTCGAATAATAGAACAAGGAGT
>NZ_BCPZ01000068.1:0-139 GCF_001950615.1 Candidatus Protochlamydia sp. W-9 | reverse complement strand
GTGGCGGTTAGTCAATTCAATCCAAAAGGAAAATCAGTATGAATGAGATGACTCGTTATAATATAAGAATGCACGATAATGGCTATTGCAGCCAAATACGAACATTTGTCCCTCCTATTCGAATAATAGAACAAGGAGA
>NZ_BCPZ01000067.1:0-233 GCF_001950615.1 Candidatus Protochlamydia sp. W-9 | reverse complement strand
AATTAAAAAATTTCCGGCATTTCTGTGGCGTGTATGTTCAATTTGAGAAATATTTTTTAGTTGATCATTCACCGTTTCAATAATAGCTCGTTTTCTAAGAAGAATTTTGTCTGTCAACTTCATAAGATTCTGCTTCATATTCGATCTTAGGGTAGTAAATAGTTCAAGACCTTGTTTCAAAAGCCTCTTTGAAAGTTCTTTCGAAATATATCCCTTATCACCAAATAGTTTTC
>NZ_BCPZ01000066.1:0-273 GCF_001950615.1 Candidatus Protochlamydia sp. W-9 | reverse complement strand
AATCCATTTTGACCTCTCATGTCATATTAAACATTAGCTTGGGAAAACAAATGTTTTAAATGATGCAGAGGTCCTTTGTCATTTAAATTTTATTCTTCTTATTTATTATCAAAGAGATAAATTCAAAATTCAGGTTAAGAAGAATTTTGTCTGTCAACTTCATAAGATTCTGCTTCATATTCGATCTTAGGGTAGTAAATAGTTCAAGACCTTGTTTCAAAAGCCTCTTTGAAAGTTCTTTCGAAATATATCCCTTATCACCAAATAGTTTTC
>NZ_BCPZ01000065.1:0-324 GCF_001950615.1 Candidatus Protochlamydia sp. W-9 | reverse complement strand
CTCAACTAGGGTCTCGTCTGAGTCGTTTACTCAAGAATAAGAACGACTGTCTATTAGGAATCACAAAATACTCCAAAGATCCTGATTTTAGACAAATTCAAGCAATAGAGGAGCAACAGAAGAAAGAGCTATTAGAACCCACTCCAGAAGAGATTGCACTTCGTGCATCCATCGAGACACTTGCCGCTCTGGATATGCCGGCATTACAACCTAAGATAGAGGAAATGCAGCAACAACTTGCTAAGATGCAGGAAGAGAAAGAGCAAAGACAACAGATGCCATTGCCTGAAACGAACCCCAAAGCAGAAAGTCGCAAGAGTCTCC
>NZ_BCPZ01000064.1:0-7165 GCF_001950615.1 Candidatus Protochlamydia sp. W-9 | reverse complement strand
ATTCTTCGATACCCAAACCTTCTTCTTTCATGAGCTATCGAAATCATTTTATCCTTTACTTCTGTATCATTCTTCATTTTATGCTTATAGCGCCCAACAGACCTATCGAAAGCAAGTAAACGACAAGCTCTCCTTTGACTTATGCCATGGCGGATGGTTAGATCATTCATAGCCTTTCTCTTAGCCTGCGGGCCTACCACTTTTTTGACAAAAGATCCTTCAAAGCCACATTATCAAGAGCATAATCAGCTACAAGCCTTTTTAATTTCCTGTTTTCTTCTTCTAGAGCTTTTAATCTTTGTGCCTCAGATACACTCATTCCGCCAAATTTGGCTTTCCATGAGTAATAAGTAGCGGGAGCTATGCTATATTTACGACAAACTTCAGCTACTGCTGAGCCTGCTTCTACTTCTTTGAGTATTTAAATGATGTGTTCTTCTGAAAATCTTTTTTTCATTGGTTCGTTTCCTAAAATGTATTTATTTTAACACGAACCTCTATTTCTTCTTGGATGATTTTTAAGGGGCAAGGTCATAGTATAAAAACATTCATCTGTGTTCACTCACTTTCTATCCAATTTACGTTTCGCTAAAATTTGTCTGTAGCTAAAATCTGGTCATATTTGCTTAAAAGAGGGGTAACTTTATTTTAAGATTACCGAAGGAAAGATTTCATAAGAAGTAGATATTTCATCCCTGCAAAATAAAAAAATCAATATATGTATGAATTTAATAGAAATTATTCAAATCTATTTGAAGAGAGCGTTTGTTCTTTAAAATACATGTTCGAAATTTAAAAATTTTTTATTTTTTCTTTCTTCAAAAAAATTTATAATTACTTTTGTTGTAGTCTTGACTAGCTTTTCTCTTATTTAATTGCTTTGGATTCAATAAAAAAGTGCAAAAAGTTAAAAAATGATATGTTAAGCAGGAACTATTTGGAGACAAGCTATGGTTAATGAATATGAAAATGATAAAAGCGAAAGAACTACATATGACTTCTCTCTTGAAAATAATTTGCAAAATCTCAATTTATTTGAGCAAGAGTCAGTGCTTATGAATCGCGCTATTCAAAAAATAATAAATAGATGCAATTTGAATATAACTATTGAAGATATGTTAAAAAGACCCACCATTAGAAACCTAGCAAAATTTTTTGAAGGTGACTTGCAATTTTTGAAGATGTCACAAGAGCTTATAAAAAAAGATTTAGAAAACACGGGATTTTGGTTTCCAAGTTCAGTAATCGAACAAACCGCACCTAATAAACTTAAAACAGTACTAGTAACGGGGGGAAGCGGTTTTCTTGGGTCTCATCTTATTAAAAATCTATGCGAATTAACAAAGGCTAAAATTCTTGTTTTGGTGCGTGCTAGTAATATTTTAGAAGCAGAAGTGTCTTTAAAAAATAGTATTATTAAGTTTAAACTTGATAATTTGTTTGAAACAAAACAAATTGTTCCCCTTCTCGGAGATTTAAGTAAGCCTTTTTTAGGGCTCAATGAAAAGCAATTTGAAATTTTATCATATGAAATAGATGCAATCTATCATCTAGGTGCCTCTGTTCATCATATTTATGACTATCAAACATTGCGTTCAACAAATGTACTTAGTACTTGTGAACTTATCAAATTAGCTATGCTGAATAAAAAAAAGATATTTAACTATGTGTCCTCAGTTGTAGCAGCTTTAGAAAGAGATAAAGAAGGTTTGGTATTAGAAGAATTTCCAAATAACAATTTTTGTTACGAAATTGACGGATATTCCCAAACAAAATGGGTATCAGAGAAGTTATTAACTGCAGCTTACAAACAGGGACTTCCTGTTACTATATTTAGGCCTTGTAATATCACTGGGAGAAGTAAAGATGGTGTTTGCTCTTATGAAAAGAACCATTTATTAAGCTTGATTAAAGGATGCATACAAATGGGTGTTGCGCCAGACTGGCCTATCGAGTTAAACATTATGCCTGTCGATCTTGTTAGTGTTTGCATTGCAAAAGCGTCACTTTGTTCTAATTCTAGAAATAAAATATTTAATATTGTGAATAGAAATAGATTGTCATGGCTTCAATTTATCGAATGGCTTAAACATTATGGTTATAAAATAAAAGTTATCCCTGAAGCAGAATGGAGTGGTAAACACCTTTCTAAAATAACAAAAAACAATGCCCTTTTTCACCTAGCGTGTCTTTATGTAAATGAACCCGACTCTTTCCAAGCTAATTCTCAAATGGAATATACTATTGAAAATTACCACGATGAAAATTCATTTAAAATTTTCAAATCAATGCACGTTACTTATCCTATCATTGATGATAACTTACTAAAAATATACTTTCAGTATTTCCATAAATGTGGATTCATTGATAAACCAACAAAATAACACTAATTGTTAACCAAATATTAGTAATGCTAAATAGGTAAGGCTCTCAATTGTCTATTAGAATCACAAATAAAATATTTTATTATCCCACTGAGATTAGTTAGCTTTTTAGAAAATGAAAGTGTTTTCCTTACAAGTCTTGCACACCTTTGTCTTAAAAGTACAATTAAATCTTTCAATGTAGCTTGTGTCTGACCAGATTGTTTGCCAATTGGTTGATGTTGGCTCAAAAGAATGGTTTCATAATAGACATTAAATTTATCAGAAATAGGGGGCTTTTTTTTAATGATTCAGGTAGATTTGCAAAAAAAAGCTCAGCGGTTTTTTATATCGAGGACCCACTTGCATAACAAGCACTTGGCGACTTTTTTTATGGAAGACGAGCCATAACCACTGATCATTTTTCTTATTCTCTACCAAGCTACATTGCTCATCTCCTTTAATTTTAGGCACTCCCAACTCATTTTTCTCATGACAAGTAACTTGTGCATTTAAATCCTCAGGCAAATCATTGATAATGAAATTAATAAAATTTACCAGCCATGGCATCTTTAAATCAAAAATTCTACAAATTCCATTAAGAGACATTCTTTCTCAAAGAGCTTTTGTGATAAGTTCCTTTATCTATTCGTTAATGATTTTAGCTTCATTGTTTTCGCTTCACTGTGTGCAATTCTCTAAACAGCAAAAATTTTGCTTTTCCTGTCTTGTATCATCATTCTTCTTTACCAAATCTGATCCGCAATATATACAATCTTATTGCTCTTCCCCGTTTGAATTAGAACAATCAATATATCAAATTAGATATATTTATTGGAATAGCCTTACCTGTTTAGCAATACCCAAATATTTATTATTATGTCATTAAATTAATGATAATCTTTAAGTCGTTAATACAGCTAGCCTTTCTTAAGTTTTTCTAAGATTTAAATATTTAAATTGACAAATTTACTTGTTAAAGATAAATTTTGAATATTTTTCAAATATATAGTACAAATTTATGGCTAAAAAAAAACTTTTAATTGTGGAAGCACATAGTGACGATTCTTTTATAAGTATTGCCGGCTTCCTAGAAAAAAATCGCGAAAATTTTGAATATCATTTCTTTTTATTAACTTGTTCTGACATTCGGATGTCTCATTGCGATCTTGTTACTAAAAAACAACGGCTAGCGGAATATGATAGTTATGTAAAACATTTTAACGGTATTTGGCATCGTGGGAAGAGCAAAGACCTTCCAATTGATTCAGATGCTCAACTGGATCAGGTATCAAAGAAATTGATTGTATCTTCAGTTGAAGATGTTATTGATACTGTCAAGCCAGATCAATTGATTTTTCAAGGGCCTTCATTTCATCATGATCACACTATTGTATATGAAGCTGTTATTGCAGCAACAAGGCCAACTTCAAGGTTTTGTCCTAAAGAGATGTATATTATGGAGAATCCAACATATGTGCATTCACTTGGCCCCCATACTGATTTCAGACCTGATTTATATATAAATTTGACTGAAGAAGAAATGACATTAAAACTTAATTACCTCCACACCTGTTTTCCAAGCCAAATAAGAGAAAAAGGAAATTATTTATCTGCTGATGGAATAAAAAGTTGGGCTCGTTATCGAGGAATAGAATCACGATGTCTTTATGCAGAAGCTCTCAAAACTTACAAAAGAGTAATATAAAAAATTTATAATTTGTGGTTTGAAAAAGGAAATTATGATCGAAATAAAAGATGTAAGCAAAAATTATACAATTTTCAAACGACGCTCTGGGCTAATAAATACTTTTAAATCCTTATTCAAAAGAGATTATGAAACTGTATTTGCTGTAAAAAAAATTAGTTTTTATATTAACAAAGGTGAATTTGTAGGTTTTATTGGACCTAATGGTGCTGGAAAAACCACAACATTGAAAATGCTATCAGGTATTTTACATCCTACAAAGGGAGAGATTTTAGTAAATGGTTTTATTCCCTATGATAGAAAACCTGAGTTTTTAAAAAATATTGCTTTTATAACCGCTCGAAAAAACAATCTGTGGTGGGATATTCCTGCCATAGACAGTTTTCTCATTAATAAAGTTATTTACGAAATAGACGATAGTTTATTTAAGAAAAGGGTCAAAGAGCTTTCTAACATGCTTGATGTAGAAAATCTGTTAGATGTGCCAGTGAGAAATTTGTCTTTAGGCGAGCGTATGAAATTAGAAATTATTATGTCGCTCCTTCACAATCCTAAGCTCATATTTTTAGATGAACCTACAATTGGTTTAGATTTTATTTCTCGTCAAAAAATCAGGAAATTTCTAATAAATTATCAAACGATTAATCAAGCAACAATCATTTTAACTAGTCACTATTTTGAAGACATTATTGATCTTTGCAAAAGGATAATTATCATCAAAGATGGAGAACTAATACTTGATGAATCTTTAAGCAATATTCAAATTAAATATAAAGATTATAAAATTGTTAGAATTCGTTCCGAAAATTTAGAAAATTATAAAAAACAGTATAAGTCAAATATTATTGATGAAAATATGGAATTTATTGAAATTATGCTTACACATAATGAAATAATTAACCATTTCAACAAAGATTTTGATGGTCAATTTGAAATAAAACCTGTTTCATTAGAAGCTATGGTCAAGGGTCATTATGAAAATTTTTAATAATTTCAATAAGCCTTTGACAATTGTTGCAATTTCTATTGGTAATAGCTACGTTTATAGATCCTCATTTTTTATGAGATTGATCGTTCTTTCAATTTCTCTTGCTGCACAATTTTTTTTTTGGATGGCAGCTTTTTCGAATAATTCTGAAATTGCTTCGTATAATTTTGGCGAGTTTTTTTCTTACTTATTTGTTGCTAATTTGATCTACGAGTTATTAATACCAAACAATGTCATGGTATCTGATCAAATACGAGAAGGAGAAATAAGCCAATATCTTGTGCTTCCTTACGAATTTATGAATTTTATTTATTGGAAGCTACTAGGGGATCGTATTTCCTTTTTAGTTAATAATATTATTCCAATAATTGCCGGATTCTTTCTTTTACAGTTAACAAGTAATATTGATTTGCACATTTCTTTCCTTGGATCAGGCTATCTTTTATTTTACATAATAGGTGGCCTTACTATTCACTTTTTTATTGATTTTTCAATAGGTTTATTAGCTTTTTGGTTCGAAAAAAGTGATTTTCTTTTTATAGTGAAAGAAATTATTTTTCGCATCTTAGCAGGCCTTTGGTTTCCATTTGAAATTTTGCCTAAATCACTCCAAACCAGTTTTGATTGGTTGCCTTTTCAATTTCTAGGCTATACGCCTGCGAAAGTTTTTTTAAATCCTGAAATTGCTAGTTGGTGGAATTTTTTCTTGTTAATCGCTTGGGTATTAGTATTTTATGTTTTAAATCAAGTTGTTTGGAAGTTAGGAATAAAAAAATATGAAGCATTCGGTGCATAGAATACTTATCTACTTAAAACTTTATTTTTGCTATGCAAAATTAAATCTTATTAAAAATTTAAATTATAGGATTAATTTTTTAATTGGATTAATTATTAATCTCGCTGGATCTTTAGTTCTTTTTTATTTTTATGATGTAGTTTTTGATAGGTTAGGGGCTATAGGTACTTGGGATAAAACTCATGCAATGTTACTTGCTGGAACTTATATGATTGTAGAGTCGCTTTACATTGGTCTTGCATTTCATAGTATCTCACGTTTCCCAAAAATTATTTTAGATGGCGACTTAGATGATTACCTCATTCTGCCTATTTCTCCTCGAGCAGCCTTAGCACTGCAAGAAATGGACTATGGAAATATTCTTAATGCTTTATTTGGTATTGGTCTTGTCTATTATTTCTTCCCCACAAGTTCAATATCGTTTTCTTCACTCGCAAATTATTTTATTGCCATACTATTTGGGTTAATTTTTCTTTCCAATCTTTTGCTTTTATTGATGTCATTTGCTTTTTGGTTTGGACGGGTTGACGAGTTACGAGATGCTTTAGCATGGATAATGGATTTGGGTGCTAGGCCAGCATTTATCTATCCTAGCATTTTAAGAAATATTTTTTATTGGATTTTGCCTTTTTTCTTAATCGCCAATGTTCCTGTTGAATTTTTGACTGGCGAGAGAAACTGGCTAAATATCTTCCTTTTCTTTTTTGCTATTGTACCATTTTATATTGGCAATAAGATTGTTTGGCATTTAGGATTAAGAAAATATGAAAGTGCGAGTTATTAAAAATAGGAGAAAAGTTTATGGAAAAAGAACAGTTAATACAAGAGATTCGTCAATATTTCGCAAAAGGATATGGAGATAAAGTAGATATTTCTCAATTACCTTTAAATGGCGGCTTAATAAGTTATTTGGGAATTGATTCAATGAATTCACTAGAAGTTTTAATCGATATGGAAAATTTATTTAATATTGAAATCACAGATGATATTTTAAATTTTAAATTAATCGATAATATCGAGTATATGGCAGATACGTTTTCGAATTTATTATGCAAGAAAAGCTAAGTTTAAAAGCTAACGAAAATACATGAATTTGTCCCAAATTTGCTTAAAGTAAATTAATTTCTATAAATTTCTAGGTAAAAAATTTTTAGAAAAATAAAAAATTAAAATTTGAAGGCGATAAATTTAACTAAATATAGCTAATTAGAATCTCTTAAAAAAAATTAATTATGCAAATAATAGTAGATATAGAAGAGTATCTTTTAAAAAACCCTTATCTCGAAAATTTTCTTTTCAATGATTCTGAT
>NZ_BCPZ01000063.1:0-277 GCF_001950615.1 Candidatus Protochlamydia sp. W-9 | reverse complement strand
CAATGGTCCGCGCGCTTAACGTACTCCGTCGACCCGTCACCATAGTTTTAGGTGGCGCAGGAATATTTAACCTGCTTTCCATCACCTACGCTTTTCAGCCTCGGCTTAGGGACCGGCTAACCCAGGGAAGACGAACTTCACCCTGGAAACCTTAGGTTTTCGGCGAGGAGGATTTTCACCTCCTTTATCGTTTACTCATGCCATGCATTATCACTAGTATGCGCTCCAACGCTCCTTACGGTACATCTTCGACGCTGCATACTACGCTCTCCTACCG
>NZ_BCPZ01000062.1:0-277 GCF_001950615.1 Candidatus Protochlamydia sp. W-9 | reverse complement strand
CAATGGTCCGCGCGCTTAACGTACTCCGTCGACCCGTCACCATAGTTTTAGGTGGCGCAGGAATATTTAACCTGCTTTCCATCACCTACGCTTTTCAGCCTCGGCTTAGGGACCGGCTAACCCAGGGAAGACGAACTTTACCCTGGAAACCTTAGGTTTTCGGCGAGGAGGATTTTCACCTCCTTTATCGTTTACTCATGCCATGCATTATCACTAGTATGCGCTCCAACGCTCCTTACGGTACATCTTCGACGCTGCATACTACGCTCTCCTACCG
>NZ_BCPZ01000061.1:0-142 GCF_001950615.1 Candidatus Protochlamydia sp. W-9 | reverse complement strand
TGTTCCCAAAAACAAATGGATTAGACAAAAAGGAAAATTCGCAAAAAAACTTTTAGAAGACCTTTAAGTGAAGTGCTAACGATTTTGCTTCTCTTTCATCGTTTCAATGACAGAACATTTAAACACTTCTACTTAAACTCTG
>NZ_BCPZ01000060.1:0-296 GCF_001950615.1 Candidatus Protochlamydia sp. W-9 | reverse complement strand
GTGCAGGTTCTTACAAAAAAATGAACTCTACCTTTTTGAATATCAATGTCTGTAAATTTTACCCCTTCTAATTAATCAGTTTGGTTACATGATTGTTCTCTAACTTTTGATCACTATCTTAATTGCGTAGTAAACAATCGAGTGTGACAAATGCTAATTTTTTAATTATTTTCAGCCTTCAAAAATTTATTTACCACGCAAATCTCCGAAGAACCTAGATTTTTAGAAATTTCAATATTTTCTTCAAGATTTTTATTTACAAACACAAATTTAATATATTTATTCCCAAGACGCTT
>NZ_BCPZ01000059.1:0-144 GCF_001950615.1 Candidatus Protochlamydia sp. W-9 | reverse complement strand
AAAAGGTTCTTCTTTAAATAAACAAAGCGGCTATAACTAATTAAGTTTGGAAATTCTTTAACTAAGTATTTGGTAACATACCCATAAAAGTGCTTAAATGTTCGATAATTTGATTGATGAAATAAAATGACGATTGTCATCATC
>NZ_BCPZ01000058.1:0-32266 GCF_001950615.1 Candidatus Protochlamydia sp. W-9 | reverse complement strand
TATTAAAATATAAAAAACTAATTGATAGTTAATAATTTACATGATTAGTATTTTTTAATTTATTTTTTATTTAATTATAAAATAAATAATGAATTATAATTAAAATATAACACTATTAACAAGTGGTATATTTATGAATACAGAAAGTTATTTTTCAAAAGAGACATTGAATTTATGGAACAAAGAATCTACAAATATAGGTAAATTAGAAAAACATCAAACATTATTAGAGCCACAATCAGAAAAATGGGTAAGTAAATTAAATAAATATATTTTAGAAGGAAGTATAACATCTAAAGATGTTGATCGTATTGAGAAATATATAAGAAAAAAAGAGGGAAGAGAGGAAAATGTTTTATTACTTTGTAATAAGTTAGTTTGTATAAGTAGAATAGCTATAAGAGAAAGAGTTATTAGTGATGATAAAACAGAAGGAAAAAATTGTAAAGAATTCATAGAAAAAATTTCAACAATATTGGTTGACTGTTCCATCGATGATATTGTAAAAAATATTTCGGATTTAGATTTATTCAGTAAAATTATTGAAGAAAAATTAAAAGGGGAAAAATTTGACTTTGAATCAATTGAAAAAATAATTGATAAAAAAATTGAACTAGGAGATAAATCGGGAATTAACGAAGAATTAATTAGCTTAATACAGGATTTAAATACTGAAGAATTCTTGAAAATTGCAAATAAATTATTCGGATATAAGCAATTTAAAAAAGAAAATTTAGATGAAATTGTTAAATTTAAAATAACAAAATCTTCTGATATTAATGATAAAATATCTATTATAAATAAGTATAATAATAGCAAAGGTATAATAGATGATGTTATTCAGCAATTTAAGCTAGCTAGTCCAGAAGAAGGAATAATAATTGCTGAAGAATGTACTTTATCTTCAGAAAACAGATCTATTCTCTTTCAAAATTTTTTGAGTGCTAAAGGAGAAGTGAAATTAGAGGAAGCTCTGGAGTTTCACGAAAAATTAGGCTTATCCTTAGAAGATTTAGCAAAACAGCTTCCTTTGTTATTAAAAACTTGCGATATGGAAAAAAATGATTATCTTGCAAACGTAAAGATTAAAGACGCTTTAACCAACCCTCAAGTAAATTGCCATTTTGCTTCGCATCTCTGCATTGCCAAACCACAGTTATTAGTGACCCTGTTTGGAGAAAAAGGGTCTCACAAGGATAATTTCAAGATTGATAAACAATTAGAGGTTTTAAGAAATGTGGTGGCTCAAACGAAAGATTTTAAGGAATTTGAAGAGGAAGAGTTACAAAATTTAACGATTGAACTTTTAGACAAAGGACAAGAAGATAAGGATTTGCTAGACGAAAATGTGTTTTCTTGTTTAGTAGCTATCAACAAAAGAGATCACACTTATTTTATTGAAAATATGTACTCTATAACAGAAGTTTCTTACAAAATAGACACTCCTCGTTTGCTAGCTTTGCAAAGAGAAGAAGGACGTGCGGAAGCAACTACTTACTCTGATATTTCGTCAAGTTGGAGAAAAGAAAAGAAAGAAGAATATTTAGATGCGTTATTGAGCGATCCCTCTACACAGCAGCTTGCTTTGACACGTATTGATACTGGTAACCAACAAGAACCTAGCGAAAGGATTGAATATATTCTAGCGAATCTCGATAAAATTCCTTTTGATGAGGCAATTGAAGCAATCAAAAAAGATTTTGAAAAATTTTCCGACCTAAGTGATTCTCTATTGGTTAAAATTCTAACAAATTTCAATTTAAATGCGATCAAAGGTGTGAATGAAGAAACGAATAAAAAAACTTTAGACATCTTCGCAGAAGAATATCCTAATTTAGCTTCAATTTTAGAAAAGCTGAAAGAGACCAAGAATGATTATGCTTTAGCAAAAAGCTTATTTTCGATTGCTTATTTGATAGACAATATGCCAAAAAAAGGTGATCAAAACAAATTTCGGGAATTATTAGAAAAAAAAGAAATACAAGCATTAATTATCCAAATTGCCTCTATGAGGAAACCGGATGAAGCTCGATTTTTTTTGATGAATCGCTTTATGGAAAATATATCAAAGCCATCTACTGATGATGATGCATACGAGTTAATAGAAGATTTAAAGGCAACCCAAAAACAAGTTGATGCTCATAAACTAATAAAGTTACAAGCATCCCCATTCTATCATCCTTTCCAAAAAGATTTAGGGGAGTTATTCGGTACAAATAAAGACTTTATTAGTGATACGGATTACCTACCGAACATTTTAGAAACTTTACAAGACATTCATCGAGATCCTCTATTAATGGAAAGCGAAAAAAAATATTTAGTAGATTTTATCATAGGAAAGGTTCCTTCCCAAGTAAGGCTTAATCCAACACAAATAAAAAAAAATTTAAGCAGTGTAAAGGCAATTTTACGCTTAGGAGGAGCTAATTATTTATGTCAAGCAAGTTTAGAAAAAGCATTCGAAGGAGATCATGAAACACTACTAAATCGACTAGGAGGGCAGTGCTTATCTGAATTAATGAAAGGACATTTATCTGGTACAATTTCTTTACAGCTTATTGAAAAAATCAATAACTCCAGAGATTTCAGTTGGGTTTTAAATATTGCTGTGAAATTAAACATGTTGGATTCTGATAAAAAAGATGCTCATCTCAAAATGTTTGCTGAAGCCCTTAAAGAAGATGTAGAAGGGGAATTTGTTAAAGAAAGATTCAATAAAAGTCCTCATTTATTAGCTTTAGCTAATAAATTAGAAGAAGAAAATCAAAATAATTTTATCGAAGAGTGGAAAAAACCCCTTTCTGAAAAACCTTTAACAGTTGCACAACTGCTTGTAGAAGCTGCTAAAACAGGAAATAAAATACTTAATGAACAGCAAGTGGCCAAGTATGAAGTGTTCTTTACTGATGACTTTTTAGATCTTGCGCAAATGGGAACCGAAGTTGTTGGAAGTTGTTTAAATATTAAAACAGGTAAATCAATAGACGTGATGACAATTTTAGGGAATGCGATTGATGGGAAAACGAGAATGTTGGCAGTAAAAACAACTCAAGATCCTCAACAACCTTTGCAAGGACGTGTGATGCTGAGACTTTTGTGGGATGAGGAAGGTAAAACTCCTGTGATTATCATGGAAGGAATTCGAACTCGCAAGCCAGGAGACCAAGAGGAAGCTCAAATTGTCGATCAGGCCTTACTAGAAGCTTCAATTAAAGTTGCTGAAAAGCTGAAGGTTCCTTTGATTTGCGGATTTACTGTTAAACCCCAGCCTGATGTTGTTTATGAACAATATCCTCATCAAGTGCAATCTTTGGCTCCCAATAGATCCCCATCAGAGAAATTTGATCCTCTTGAGGAACAAGGAGAGGGAGCAGTTGAAAGAACCCCAGAAGAATTGTCCGGTTTATATACTCTCAAAAAGACAAACACAATATGGAAGCCTTAATGAGCTTTAGATAAGCTCTCTTGAGTTACAATATTAGTTCGGTGACCAAAGAATTTGAGTCTTTGAAATTGTAAATTTGCTACTTTGGCAAAGCTCATCCTCTCCTAGAGCTCCTACAGCATTACAACATTCAATAGGAGCTCTTCCTCCTAGAGAAAGTATAGGTCGAGGATAAGTTGGATAAGTTGGATCTGAAGAAGAGTAGGTTTTCAAAAGAGGGCAATTCATCTTTTTAGCTTTCTGAATGGCGGCAGTCATGATCGCCTTTTCCATTTGTTCATATGGAGTGGAAGATGTTTTACTTTCTTCATAAGGAAGGGAACTAAATAAAGTATCTAGTAAAAGAACACAATTTTCTTGATCGTCTATTAAAAAACTAAGCTTAGCTCTGGCAATCATTTTGCCATTCTTTCCACTCTTTTCTTTGATGCAAAATATTTTATTTTTCCCATCAAGAGGGATAGCTAAAAAACTTTTATTGTCTTCTGGATTACCTCTGACAGATAAGCAGCTTCCAGCAACTTCTGTTGTGCAAATAAAAATTTCTTCGATTTGATCCGTTTCTTCCAAAACGCATCCCTCCAGTGTTAGTCTCGGAGATGCATTTAAAAAATCGGTGATTAAACCCTGAATTTGGTTTTCTTGCCAAAGATTTATCAAGTTTGAATCGACCTTATGCAAATTGTGAAGGTGAGGGCTCAGATTTCCTTGATATCTTTTTTTTGCATACTTTCCAGAAAAAACATCTAAAACGAGCTCCTTAAGGGAATTTAAAACAAACTTTTTTTCTTTAGCTTTAGATAGGTTTTGTAAAGTTTTTGCGTAGACAATTAAAGCTTCTGGAATTCGAAATGACCCAAATGTACGTATGTAATGGTCGAAAAAATCATCTAAATCTAAATCCTTTAGCCGGAGATAATTATTAAAAATGGAAAAAAATAGCTCTCTCAAATTTAAGGAGGATAAGCAGTTGTTTTCAAAAAGTTTTGGTTCCTGGAGGCTCAGTAGGTCTCGCAAAGCATATACATTAAAAAGGAAAAACCGCGCAGTTGCACTAGCTTGTAAAATGCCAAAAAGTTGGTTTTTAGTTTTTGTTGTATAGCAGGTCGATAGTTGTAATGATAGTAAAGTTGATACACTTACGAGATGGTTTCGATTTTGAAAAGAAGTATATAAAACTTGAGGAATTTTAAAAAGGTCGTAAATCATGAGAAATAAAGAAGAGGAGTGGTTGAGAGGATATTGATTTAAGAGTTTTTTAATAATTTTAGGGTCTATGAGATATGCTGTGAGCTGATATCTTAAAGAATGTTCAGATGATGCAATGAGAGGAACAATCGATGCAACGTAAGCTAATTCTTTTTGTGAAAAATTGCACTTTGAAATATGTTCCAAAAGAAATCCTAGCCAAATACATAATTCTTTCCTCGAATAGAAAAAGTCATTCATAAAACTGCATTGAGATAAAAGAGAACTTAAAGATTCTTTTTCTTTAAAACATTTTTCCCATTGACTTTCAAGTTTTGAAATAACGAGTTCTTCCGCTTCGCTTTCCATTTTGATTTGATCATATGTCTTAAGAATCGAGATAAAGCTCGATTGTTTAGCTAATTCTTCTCTTGTTTTAGCGAAAAAAGCAGCTTTCCAGTTTGAAATCAATCTTGGATATAAAGAAACTGCGTTAAGATAACACTCTAGCTTCTGTAACGACGAAATAGATTTGACATTTTCAATTTTATAAAGCATTTCCTCTGGATAAATAGCTAATAAATAGCGAATTATTTCAATTTGATGACGAGGATCATCAATTTTAAGATGTTCAATGATAGTTATTAAAGTTTCGGGATGGATTTGGCTATTTTTTTTAAGCAAAGAAATCATTTGATCCGAACTTATATGCGACTTGACAATTTGATTTTGATACTTTTTCAATAACTCAAGAAATTGTTGAGGATGTATATCATTCCACACATCTAATATTTCATACATATCAGTGGATGAAAGAGAAAGATCAGACAACATTTCAAAAAAGCTAAGAGGGATGCTTTCTTTAATGATTTGCTTAAGGAGGCTGTTAAAAGATCGCAGACCATCCTCGATTGTTATTAATTTATTTGTTGCAGCAATATTGAGAGTTTTTTGAACATAAGAAATAAATTCTTTTGTATAGTTGATATTTTTGGTTACTTTTCCTATGATCATAGGTGATAAACTGAGCCGATTATCTAAACATGGATTTTGTAATAGTGTTGTTAAAAAAACTGCAAAAGTTTTTTTATTTTCTTCGTTTTTTATTAAGAACTTGGGTGCCTCTAATAACAAGTGATCGACGTGTTGAAAAATCGTTGAAAACTGCATAAACCAAACCCCGTGAAGAAGATAAAAAATTTATTACAAGCCATTTAGGATTATTAATCAAGAAGGTTTGTTTTTTCATTATCTCATTCTACTTCGATACTAAAAAAACGTTTTTAGGAGCAAATGAGAAAAAAGCACCTTAATTGACAATCTTTCTATTTAATGCATCGTATTCTTTAAATTTATTTTCAAATCAATTTCCCTGGCATAATTAACTCAGCTTATGTCATTTTATTCTAAATTGCGATCAAAGAAATAAGAATTATTGTGTAATAATTTCTATTTAAAAATTTAAATTTTAATTGTTTTTAATATTTGATATACCCATATAAAAATACTTGTTTTTAGCAATAGGTTTTTAAAGTGTCAGTAGGGATAAAAAAATTTATTTAATGATTTTTTTTGGAGTTTTGAGTAGCATGCAACTTTTTGGAGAATTGACATGATACGTTTTATTTTTAATTTTATTTTATTTGGGATTTTGTTTTATCTCATCTATTTATTTTTCCCCGAAACCTTTGATATGCTTGTGTCATGGGTCAATCAAATCTACATTTTTTTGAGAGAGGTCTTTATTCAATTATCTAGCAAAGTTCACACCTTAAAGAGGGAGCATATTAATTCACTTTATTTAGCCTATTTTCGCTAATAAGTATTTGAAATGGGTTTGATAGAAGATAAAAATTTGCAGGTCTTTTATAAAATTTGCAAATTTTTATTAGGAGTTTGATAGAGGTTGCATAATTTTAACTCCAAACGTAGTGCCGATCAAGAAGCGCCAACTTCAATAAATTTTAAAGGGCATTTCAAGTCCTAGCTGCCTCCAGAAGATTTAATTAGTAAAAATAAATTTTTTATAAAATTGAACATCTGTAGCTGTTGCTAGGCTGGAACAAATCCTATAGAAATTTTGACAAATGAAATTCCTTTATCCAAAGCTATTTTACAAGCCGTTAGTTTTTTCCATTATTTAGATAGCTGGTTTCTAATATGGTTAATTTAAGGCGAATAGGAAAAGTAAGTTCTACAAGATAGTTGAATTTTGCTTCAATTTTTTCTTCTAGCCAACCCAAATTCATAACAAAGTCGATTTTATCCGCTTTTTTTCATTGGTTTCTGCCAATTCTAAACATTTGAGCTGTGTTGAAGTCGTCACTTGTCGGAAGACCTGCAACTGTAATGTTTTTGATGGAAGAATGGAGCAGGATAAAGCGAGCAAGAAGGAATCCAGTTTAGCTAAAAACAAATACCATAAAATTTCCATGGAAGCGCTTCTTAGAGTAGTTGGTCGTTATCTTTTGCGGCTGCATACGGTAGTAGCTGACTATACTCAATCATTTTGGCAAAACTTTCAATATTTTGCCTATTTTATTCTTTTCAAAGCTTTTTTGTTAACATGATTCACAATTTTCTGATATCCTTAATAATAAAAAAGAAACTATAAGAACACTTCTTTCGAATAAATTGTACTTACTCTTACAATAAGAAATAGAAATCTATTTGCTGCAACTTTTCGGCATTTGCCTATCTGACATTCTTGTTGTTACTTTTTTGACATTTGTGAAGCAAAGCAAATAAAGAAAAAATTCAAGCTCTTTCTCTTCTTCATATTGGGTTGTTTTGTAAAATGTTTTTTTATAAAAAATTTATATCAAATTTAAATTGAAGAGATTAATGAAACAAAGTGAACAAACCATTGAAAACGAAGATTATTTATGGGCTCAAGGACTTATTCTCAAAGATGAATGGGCGAATTATTTGACCCATGGACTGGGCTTAATTTTAAGTTTATTTGGCTTAATTTTCCTAATGGTAAAGTCATTTTCAATGGAAGATTATTGGAAAGCTTTGAACTTTTTGATTTACGGATCTACATTAGTTTTACTTTATTCAGCTTCTACTCTTTATCATTTTTTTAAAGATCCTTCTTTAAAAAAATTATTTAGAAAAGTCGATCATTGTGCAATTTATTTACTTATTGCCGGATCTTATACACCTTTTACACTAATAGCCTTACAGGGGTTTTGGGGATGGCTATTATTTAGTATTGTCTGGATTTTAGCCTGCTTTGGTATCATTACTAAAGCTTTTTTTATTCAGCGATTTAAGACAGCCTCAACCTGGCTTTATCTTGGAATGGGATGGTTAATCATCGTTGCTTTTGAGCCATTATTCAATTCCGTCTCCTCCGAAGGTTTATATTGGCTTTTTATTGGAGGAGGATTTTATACGGTCGGAGTCATTTTCTATGTATTAGACCGTATTCGCTTTTTTCATGCCATTTGGCATCTTTTTGTGATGGGAGGAAGTATATGCCATTTTTTTGCAATTTTATTTCTCTAAAAATTTAAGCTTAGTTTTTTAACCTTTATTTTTAAATGCAAATAGATTCTTCTTCACAGAAAGCTTTTTTGTGTTTCAATATGTATTTAAAAGCTTGGCTTGCTGTCCAACGCGTCCTAGGATCGGGATCCAATAAGTTAAACAACAAATGGCCAAGAGGCGTTGGAGATTTTAAAGAATTAATTGTTTGTCTAAAATCACAAATTTCTTTTTTTAAAAAGTCTAAATATTTTTCGTCAGATGAAATTGCTTTATACCAAGGATATAAACTTTCATAAAAGAGCAACCAAATAATACAAGCGGCTCCCCACATGTCTTTTTCCTGGCCAAATGGCCTTTCCAAATCTTCAAATATTTCTATAGGTAAATATTGAAATGTACCGCAGCGTCTCATTAATTTTCCTTTCTCCGTTATATGACAGGAATATTCAAAGTCTATAAATTTAAGTTGTAAATTTTTAATAAGAATATTATCGGGTTTAATATCACGATGGAGATAACCATTAGAATGAAAATCGTTTAAAAATTGTAAAAGTTGGAACATACAATTATATTTTTGATTGCTTGTGAGTTTTTCTCTTTCATCAATTAAATTGTTAAGAAGCCCCCTTAAATCTTTAGGGCAATATTCCATGATAATAACTTGCCTTTCATCAAAAGATAGATTTGCTGGATAGTAATGGATGGAATACGTTTTAACGACTTGTGGATTACCAGCTAAATTTGTAAGAAAACGTTCTTCATTGATTTGCATTTCTTTTAATTTTTTTGCCTCAGAATCCCTTTTTAAAATTGTAGTAATTGCCGCAGCATATAGTTTAGGTATCCCAGTTAGTTGAAAAATTTTATAAACATTTTTGTGCCTTCCTTGACTAATAACTGTGGATGGATGAGATAAAAATAAAATAAAAATGGCATGATTGTGAATTTCTAAACAAAAATTTGTATCGAAGTAGGAATTGAGTGCGGTTAATGCGATTTGATGCCAAATAGGACCGGATATAGTAGCTGGTTTTAATAAAGGCAGATTTTCTGAAAGAAATTCAAAAGTTGAGGTAAGTTGAGCTTTTGTTAAAGGAATTTGCAATTGAAGTAACAAATCAATGTTAGAAAACTTTAGAAAAGGAGTCAAAGTTTTTGAAGCTTGTAATTGCACATTTTTTACTGTAATCGCAGATGTAATAACTTGAATAATATGATTCCTTGAACTTTTCCAAGTTGATTGAATTAACGAGAATTCGTTAACAATCACTGGAGCTAAATCTTTTATTTTTGTTAAAGTTTCTAAATCAGAGCTGGAATCATTACTATCAATAGAACAAAAAGAAAATGTTGAGCTTTCGCTTGAAAGATCTGTGTAAGAAGAGCTTGTGCAATTATTTCGATGATTCATTAAAGGCATTGATAAACAATTCCGCATTTGCATACATAAATCCTTTTGATTAAAAATTTAGTGTTCGAGTAATAGCAAGATTTGAGCAGGGACTGATTTAGAGTTTATTTTGAATATTTATCAAATAAGCGACTAAATTAAAAAAGTCAAATCTTATTGCACCATTAAATAATTAAAATAAAAAATTAATATTTTTTACCTTAATGAGATGTATATATTTAAATTAATAAATTTAAATTTTATGTTTAATAATATAAATCGTAAATATTCAAAATTAAAATTAATATTTATATTTATTTTGTGTGCCTTTCAAAAAATTGAAGGGATCGAGGCACAAAAAAGTTTAGCTATATGTACTCTCTTTCAAAATGAATCTAAATATCTTCCTGAATGGATCGAATTTCACGAAAACCAAGGGGTATCTCATTTTTTCCTTTACAATCATTTCTGTACTGAAAATTGGCAAGACATCCTTAAAAAATACATAGATAGGGGCTTAGTCGAAGTTATTAATTGGCCTTATGAATATGCCACCGCAGCTGATTGGACACGCATTCAATGTCGAGCCTATATGAATGCAGCACTTAGATCAAAAGGAAGATATCAATGGTGTGCTTTTCTCGATAGTGATGAATTTCTTTTTTCAGTCGAAGGATTATCTTTGTGTGAAGTATTAAAAGAATATAAATATGCTCCTGGTGTAGTGGTTAATTGGGTTATGTATGGAACTTCTCATATTGAAAAAATTTCTGAAAGCGAAAAAATGCTCGACCTTTTAATTTGGAGAGCTCCTCTTGATTTTCCATCAAACCTTCATTTTAAAACGATCGCAAAACCAGAAGAAATTAAAGATTGTTTTAATCCTCATGGGTTTATATTTCATAATGGAAAAAATGCTGTCGACGAAAATCACCAGCCAAAAGCATTTTCTGATTGGAATTCTTTTTCGGTCAATAAGCTTCGCATTAACCATTACTGGTCTCGTGATAAGGAATTTTTTTATCAAGTAAAAATTGCCCGAAGATTTAAGTTTTTTGAGGGAGGAGAAGAGCCAATTGCTTTTGAAGCAGCTATGAATGTTGAATATGATCCTATTTTATCATCAAAAAAAGATTAGATCATAGATTAAAAAATGTGAATATCTTTTTGAATTAATCATCCAGCTTACTGTTCCAAAATCGCGGGATTTTGGACAAAATGGCTAAAAACTTTATCGTTTAAAGCAATAAATGGCGTATCAATGAGAGAGGAAAGCCTTTTATAACGAAAGCAGTGGCTATTAATAAATTCTTGCCCTTAAACGGGACCTTCATCTTGAGTATTTTGAAAAATTCTGCAATGAATTAAGCTCTCTAGTTCTTGACGTTCGGTATCAATTATTTGAAGAGGCAAAATAAGTTTTTTGGGAAATCCGCAGGTAATATTTCATCAAATTTCGTTAAATTATTTTTTAAAAATCCTAAGCATTAAGGGATAGAAAGTATGTGTATATTGCCTTGTTTAAATCCCAAGGTCCCAAGCTTGTAAATATAATTTGATCTAGAACATTTTTATTATATATAAAATATTGTTATTTTTCGTATTAGCTGAGTTAGCAAATTTTAAATAAATTTTACTTTTAAAGTTATTTTTAACTAAAAAATAAATGTTTTTTTCAATACAAATTTTTTATTCTTGAAAAGCTTCTTTTAATTGATCCTGAAAACCTGCTAGTAGGCTAAGCGTACCTCCCGAATGAATGATCAAAATAAGGCCTTCTAAAGCAGAAGAGTTAATGATTTTTTTGGATTCTTGAAAAAGTTTTCCTGTGTAAATAGGATCGGTAAAAAAACCTTCAACTCTAGCTAATTGGATAATATCTTTAAAGGAATGAGAATAAAGTTGCCCAAATTTTTTACCTTGTTTAGGTCTATAGAGTTGAAAATTTGAGGGAAATGGAAGTTGAGATGTTCCCATCAATTGTTCAAAATAACGATGAAAGCTTGTCAACTGTTTGAGAAAATAAGCTTCATTTTCAGCCATTAATACCACATGAATTTGTGTTTTTTTGCCGATCCAATAATAGGCTAGAATTAAAGCGATAGCAGAGAGCCCTGTTCCTGAGTCTATAAAAAGATGATTGAATTCTAGTTGCGTATCTGCTTCGTTTTGAATGATATCTAGAGGAAGCGTTAAAACTCCTGGAAAAGCTTCAGGGATGCAAGCGCCTTCTGGTAAAATATAAATATTCTTTTTATCTTTAGCATAAAAATAAGCTTGTTCCAGAACACTTCTCCATTCTTCTTTTGAAAACCAATGAATAGAAGAAGCGGGGATTAGAAGCGATGTGAAAAAGCAGTTACCTTTAAATTCTCTTTCGGGGTCACCTCTTAAAAACAAGGTAGCTTGAATTTTATTTTCAATAAGAAGTTGTAAAAAGCTAAGAACATGGTTAGAGTAAGCACTGCCAATGACAACAACTTCTTCAACTTTGTTGTGAATAAGAAAAGGAATCAAGGTTCGGTATTTGCGTATTTTAGAGCCTGAAATCCCGAATCCAAGTTCGTCTTCTCGTTTTACAAAGCAACAGCAGTTTGAAGAATTAAACGAGGACAAGGCATGAATGCGTGAATGACTTGGATAAGGCTGCTGATCAATTTTTTGAAGAATTTTTATTAGCTGTTGAATTTTCTCCATATCTATAATTTTTTTAAGAAAGATAATGAATGAGTACTTTTTCTACACGCTTTCCATTCATTTTTACAACTCGAAAGCGGAATTTTTGCCACGTAAAAGTATCTCCAATATTAGGAATGCTTCCGATTTGTCGCATACAAAACCCACCTAGTGTTCGATAAGTTCCTTTTTCTTCTTCAGGAAGACTATCAAAATCAAATTGTTCTTTTAGTTCATCTATTGGTAGCATTCCATCAACTAACCAAGAGCCATCTTTTCGTTGAATGATTTGTGTTTCTGGTAAAATAGAAGTAGAGGGTACATCGCCAACAATGGATTCTAACACATCATGCAATGTAATAAGTCCTTGTACTCCTCCATACTCATCAGTGACAAGTGCTATATGATCAGGGGTTTTTTTAAATAAGTCCAATAATTGAACCACGCGCATATTTTCAGGTACAAACAAAGGGGCTTTAACAAGAGTTTTTAAATCAAATTTTCCAGTTTTTAAAATTTCATTGAGAACATCTTTTGTGGTAACTAGACCGATAACTTTATCTAATTCTCCATCGCAAACAGGAAAGCGATTATGTGGAGAAATGTTGATTTGTTTGAGAAGTTCTTCTGTATGATGATTTAAGTCTAACCATTCGATATCCATTCGAGGAATCATCAGAATTCCCACGCGTCTATTTCCAAGTCGAAAAATGCTTTCAACCATATCATGTTCTGCTTCTCTAATCACACCTGCTTGAGAGCCTTCTTCTAAGATAAGCTTAATTTCTTCTTCAGTAATTTTGTCATGAGTTTTACCCCTAGCAAGCAATTTCGCAATGTACTCGAACGAAACTACAAATGGATAGGTAACCCAAATTAAAAATTGTATGCAGTAAGCACTTACAGGAGCAAGTTTTTTCCAGTAAAGAGCCCCAAAAGTTTTTGGGATCATTTCAGTTGCAATTAGCATTGTTAAAGTCAATACAATAGAAGCAAAGGCTAAAATATGATCGCCAAAAATTTCTACCACTTTCGCACCTACTCCCGCCGCCCCAAATGTGTGGGCAGACGTATTTAGAGTCAAAATGGCTGCTAGGGGGCGATCAATTCGATGTTTAAGGTCTTCTAGAATTTTTCCAGCTTTGGGTTTTTTTTTCTTTAAAAGTCCAATGTAACCATTCGTGCAACAGAGTAAGACTGCCTCTAAAATGGAACAAGTAAATGAAACAGAATGAGAAAAGACGAAATAGAATATTAGAGCTGCCATGATTATTATTTTGATTGTTAAAAGGCATAGAAATTGAAAAATTAGAGCTTCAGAAAAAAACTTAAATTTTACAATCTACGAAAATTTAACAATTTGCTAATCCTCAAATTTTATTGTTTGTTTAGAAACCAGTATTAACTAACTTAGAAGGATGATCCAGAGTAATAGGCATTTTTAATGCCTATTATATAGATTGTCTATTTTGATACCATAATTACCCTTCCTCTGTAAAGAAGATGGATTGAAAGATTTAAATTGCTTAAGTCAGTCAATGAAGGATTTTGAGATTAATTTGTTGAAACAAATAAAAGAGTTTCTCTATGTTAATCAGTTTAGTAAAGCTCTAATGGCGTATATGAATTACTTTTTAAGTATTATTTTTCTATTTTTTATAAATACTTGTGAAGGTTACATTTACGATCTTTCTGTCTGCGCTATTTTCAAAAACGAAGCCCCTTATTTAAAAGAATGGATAGAATATCATCGGTTAATAGGTGTGAAGCATTTTTATTTATATAATCATGACAGTACAGACCACTATGATTGTATTTTAGAGCCTTATATTCAGTTAGGGATAGTTGAGCTTGAAAATGCCATTAATTATCCTGATTTTAATGGAACACAAGTTGATTGTTATAATAGATGTTTGATTAAATGCAGAGGAGTTTCTACATGGGTTGCTTTTATTGATATCGATGAATTCATTTTACCAGCTTTAAATGTAGATTTAGCTTGGCTTCTTTCTCATTATATAAATTATGCAGGAGTCGCCTTAAATTGGCGCTGTTTTGGAACGTCTCAAATTGCTAATTTAAAGGAAGATGAGCTTATGATTAGTCAATTAATCATGTGTTCGCTCCCTGACTATTCTGCAAATATTCATGTCAAAAGTATCGTGCGCCCAGAGTTGGTTGTGCAGTTTTGTTGTCCCCATAATCCAGTTTATGTACCAGGTTATTATGCTGTAGATGTAGATAAGTTTCCTCAAGAAGGTCCTTTAAGTCAAACTGTTAAACTTAACCAAATTAGAATTAACCATTACTGGACGCGTGATGAATATTTTTTTACTCAATATAAAAAACCTAGACGGTTGGCATGGGGTGATACAGAGGCTCAAATTCACTTGTTTTTAAAAGATTTAAACGTTGATCGCGATGAGACTATTTTAAGGTATGTTTCAAGATTGAAAATAGCAATAAAAAAGTAATTTTTTTAATCCCGACCTCACCTTACCCTCACAAAATTGATAATTATTGCTAGCAGCACAGATTTTTTAATAGATAGGCCTAATCAAAAGTTTCTTAAGACCATTTTTGAAACAAAAAAAATTAATTAAGTAACCCACTGTTGAGTTTATTGAAAGAACAAGCTATAAAAAAATTCACTTTATAGAGAGTCTTTTTTCGAGGTTTATGGCTTAAATTAAATGCATCTCATTTTTGTTATGACATCTCGCATAATTGTGAGAGACATGATAGTGGGTAGATGGGATATAATCGTTTATTAAAAAGCTTTAAAAAATATCAAAAACAGGCTCATTTATTTCCTAAACTCTCTTATAATAGATGCCGGCGTATGTCAGATAAACCTCTTTATACTAATCGTTTAATTCATGAGAAATCCCCCTACTTACTACAACATGCTCACAATCCTGTTGATTGGTATCCATGGGGAGAAGAAGCCTTTCATATTGCGAAAACTCAAGATAAACCTATATTTCTTTCGATTGGTTATGCGACTTGTCATTGGTGCCACGTAATGGAACGAGAGTCTTTTGAAGATATAGAAGTGGCCGATTCAATGAACCAAACTTTTGTGAGCATTAAAGTCGATCGAGAAGAACTACCAGAAGTAGATAGTTTATATATGGAATTTTCTCAGAGTATGATGGCTGGGGCGGCGGGATGGCCACTGAATGTTATCTTAACACCTGATCTTGAGCCCTTTTTCGCGACTACTTATTTGCCATCTCATAGTAGTCATGGAATGATGGGTTTGATTGATTTAATTCAACGAATTGCGGAGCTTTGGTCAAGTGAGGAAAGAGAAAAAATCATCACACAAGCAGAGAAGATTGTTGAAGTGTTTTCGAGGGCTGTTCATACCACAGGAGAAGATATTCCTGATGAAGAACAAATTTCTATCACAGCAGATTTATTATATAAAATGGCTGATCCAACTTATGGTGGAATTAAAGGAGCTCCGAAATTTCCAATAGGTTATCAGTATAGTTTTATGTTGCGATATTATGCAAATATGAAAGATAGTCGTGCTCTTTTTCTTGTTGAAAGAACCCTAGATATGCTTCATCGGGGGGGGATTTACGATCATTTAGGGGGAGGATTTTCTCGTTATAGTATTGATGAAAAATGGCTTGTTCCTCATTTTGAAAAAATGCTTTATGATAATGCAATTTTAGCTCAGAGCTATTTAGAAGCTTGGCAATTGACTAAAAAAAATCTTTATAAAGAGGTTGCTCAGGAAATTCTGAACTACATATTGCGTGACATGACTTATTCAGATGGAGGATTTTATTCCGCTGAAGATGCAGATTCGGAAGGGCATGAAGGATTTTTTTATACGTGGAAAGAAGAAGAGGTAAAAGAAATTTTAGGGGATCATAGCCAATTATTTTGCGAATATTATGATATCACCACAGAGGGCAATTTTGAAGGAAGAAATATTCTTCATACTCCTTTAAATTTAGAAGAATTTGCTTCTAAACATCAGCAAGATATTGATCAATTAAGAATTATGTTTGACAATCAACGGAAAAAGTTGTGGTCTGCCAGAGAAAAGCGAATCCATCCTCTAAAAGATGATAAAATATTAAGTTCTTGGAATGGACTAATGATTTATTCTTTTACTGAAGCAGCATTTACATTCGACTGTCCCTTTTATCTAGAAGCTGCAGTTAAAGCGGCCCGCTTCATAAAGAACAATCTTTGGAAAAACCAGAAATTATTACGCCGGTGGAGAGAAGGACAAGCGATGTTTCAAGCTGGTTTAGATGAATATGCTTTTATGATTAAAGGGGCATTATCTTTATTTGAAGCTAATGCTGGAACGGAATGGTTAGAATGGGCAATAGAAATGTCGACTTTATTGAAAGTTCAATATAAAGCGGAAGAAGGGGCTTTTTATCAAACTGATGGAGGTGATAAAAATCTCTTACTAAGAAAATGTCAATTTTCTGATGGAGCCGAGCCTTCTGGAAATGCTGTTCACTGTGAGAATTTATTAAGGCTTTATCAATTAACGAATGAAGAAGATTATTTAGTACAAGCTGAAGATATCTTTAAAGGTGTTAAAGAATATTTAGAAAATTATGCCCCGGGGTATTGCTATCACGTCATGAATTTGCTACGTTATTATGATGATACAAGCCCTACAATAGTCATTGCATTAAATTCTACAAGAGAACATGAACAGGCTATTAAACAATTACTTTATCAAAATTTTATTCCTCATAAAGCAATCATTTGGCAAACACAAGATTTACAGTTGGAAGAAATTATTCCTTATGTAAAAGAGCAAGAAGCGCGTGATGACCAAACAACTTTATATATTTGTTACGAGGGTGCATGTCAACAACCTATCATAGATTTAAAGCAGATGAGAGAAGCTATTGAAAAACTTTGAAACAGGCATTAAATTTTTTTCAAGAGAGGGTACTCCACAGAAAAATATTTATATTTTTTGCTTTAAGAGTTTATAATTAAACGTTTCTATAAAAACCGCAGAATTAGTATAATAAGCTTCTTTAACCATGGCGGATAATGACAGCAATTTATAAAAAACTTTTGGAAATTCAAGATGCTCAGACGTTTGATCACTTGGATTATTTCAAAGATTCACAAATGTGGATTACAATGACGACTGATGAGCGGTCTTTATTTGCCCGTTTATTGGTCTTACAAGGGGCCTCACAACTTGCTGAAGGCAATCAACAAGTCTTGGGCAATTTTGAAATTGCTAATCAAGTAACCAATTATTCTCCGGCTATTCTTTATCAACAAGGACTCGTTTTTGCTGCTTATCCAGACAATTTACGCTGCCTAAATTATGCTCATCAAGCTTTTGATCAAGCAACTCAAAAGGATTCGTCTTTATTTGATGCTTGGTATCAAGGTGCCTTAGTTTTGTTAAAAATAGGCATGTTTGAAAATGATTTTTATCACTTAACGGAAGCCCAGCAAAAATTTCAAAAAGCTTCTAATATGCTTATTGAGAATTCACCTGTTGAAAAAGAATTTTATTGGAAATGGGGTCTCTGCTTAGCTGTTTTGGGTCGTTGCTGTGGCGAACCAAATGATTTTTACCGTTCAGTCGAAAAATATCGAAAAGCAGAAGAAGTGGGATCTGCTAGCGAGGAATTTTATATTGATTATGGGCATGCTTTAGCCGATTTAGCTTCTTTATTAGATCAGACCACCTACTATCATGAAGCATTGCAATGTTTTAATCGCTCCACTCAAATAAATCCTTTGAATTTTGAGGGCTGGTACCAGCAAGCCTGTTGTTTACTTCGTCTTAGTGAAACTTCATTAGAAACTTTTTTTATCGAACAAGCGGATGAATGCTTTGCAAAAGCTTCTGAATTAGACGCGCTAAATAGTTTGCTATGGCTGAAATGGGGCCAAATGGAAATGCTTTTTGGAAAAGCAACTCGAGATTTAAAGAGAGTGGAAGAAAGTTTGAATAAATTCCAAAAAGCAAATGACATCGATCCGAATCATCCTCATGTTTTAAGTAGTTGGGCTGAAACAGAACTCTTTTTAGGAGCTCAGCATGAAAAATTAGATTGGATTCAATCTGCCAAAACAAAAATTACAAAAAGTTTGGAGATTAATCCTGAGTCTCCAGATGGATGGTATCTTTACGGCTCTTGTTTAAATGAGTTGGGCCGCTATTTTGGTGAGGAGGTTTACTATCGTCAAGCAATTGAAAAATTTCAGTATGGTTTGTCCCTGACACGACAAAACCCACTTCTTTGGTATGGACTTGCTCTGGCCCACTTTGCGATTGGAGAGTTGAGTGAAGATCAATTATTTTTTGAAAAAGCAGTCCATTACTGTTCCCGTGTTATTGAGTGTGGTGGAGGAGTTTTTGCTCAATTTTGGAATGACTGGGGCGTCTCTCTCATGAAATTAGCAGAAATGACAGGTCAACGACATTTGGTCGAACAAGCAATTGAAAAATTTGAACGAGCACTTAAACAGCCTCTAGTTGATCTAGACATGACTGATTTAGATTTAGAATGGGTCTATAACTATGGTTGTGCCTACGATTTATTGGGTGATATCACTGAAGAGCCTCAATATTTTGAAAAGTCTATTCAAATTTTATTACAAATTTTAGAACTTGAACCCGATTATATTCAAGCTCGATACAACCTTGCAATGGCTTATTCCCACTTGGGAGAAGCTTTGTGCGATATCGAGCCTTACTTTAAAGCGATTGAACATTTTCAATTAATCCTTGAACAAGATTCTGAGGATGAAATCATTCATATGGATTTCGGTGTTTCTCTGATTAATTTAGCGATCTTGGTTCATGACATTCATCATATTGAAAAATCTCATGGCTTTTATAGGCAAGCTGAAAGTCATTTAATGCAATCGATTGCATTAGGCAATACGCAAGCTTATTATCAGATTGCTGGTTTATATTCGTTGACAGGGCATTCGCAGCATACCATGCATTATCTTGAGAAAGCGTTAAATTCCGGAGCTCTTCCTCCGTTGGAAGATTTACTTCATGATGAATGGTTAGAAGGTGTTAGACAAACTCCCGCTTTCAAACAATTTATTAGTCAACTTTCCAGTCAGCATTTTAATGATGACAAATAAATGAGTTTACATTTCTTAAACTTAATAGAAGATAAATGATGCGGCTCATGTTTTTTAAAGGTTTTTCGTGAAAAAACCTTACTTTTTATCCTTATTATTAGAAAATCATTTCTATTGCTTTTAATCATCCTTAAAATTAGTTAATAATCTAGAAAAGATAAGGCAGATTTGTTAGTTGATCTAGGTTTATTTCAGTTTTTAATGAAGCAAGAGCTCAATTTCATCACGAGTTTCTTTGAGCAATTAGCCTAAAAAAAGAAAGTAAGCCTTTTATTTAAGATTTTAACTCATCTTACACATGGTAAGATGAGTTAAAAAAAAGCTAGGCTTTTCCGCCAGCTCGTTTGCGGTCATTCTCTAAAAGATGACGTTTTCGCATACGGATGCTGTCAGGAGTGACTTCGATTAACTCATCATCTTGGATATAATCAATTGCTTGTTCAAGAGTAAATCGGCGAGCAGGGATTAAGATAATGTTTTCATCACTTCCAGAAGCTCTGACGTTTGTCAATTGTTTTCCTTTAGTCACGTTGACCACTAAGTCATTATCGCGACTATTCTCTCCAACGACCATCCCTTCGTAAACTTCATCCCCGGGAGCAACAAACATGACTCCACGATCTTGTAAATTAAAGCAAGCGTAACCACTGGTTTTACCTGGTCCATTAGAGAGTAAGACACCCCTTGTACGACCAGGAATAGTTCCTTTCCAAGGAGAAAAGTTTTCAAATACAGACGTTAAAATACCAAGACCTCTAGTCGCAGTTAAAAAGTCATTGCGATAACCCATGAGCCCTCTTGTAGGAATCAAAAAATCTATAGCAGTAATTCCATTTTCATCTGTGTCTAGTAGTTGAAGTTCTCCTTTGCGTCGGGAAAGTTCTTCAATCACTGTTCCTGAGTAGTCTTGTGGAACCTCAATATGTACACGTTCAATCGGTTCATATTTCTCGCCATTGACTTCTTTAATAATAACCCGAGGTTTAGAAATGCTAAACTCGTATTGTTCGCGACGCATAGCTTCTACTAAAACGGCTAAGTGAAGCTCTCCGCGACCAGATACAGTAATTTTATCTTGATCTCCGCTCTCATCTTCGATTCTGAGGGAAATATTAGCGCGTTTTTCTTTTTCTAAGCGATCGCGAATTTTATTCATTGTAACGTGTTTACCACTACGACCAACAAATGGACTATTATTAACTGTCATATCGACGGAAACAGTAGGTTCGTCTAGCTTAATACGAGGAAGTCGAACAATTTTTTTAGGATCGCAAATCGTGTCACCAATTGTCACTTCTGGAATACCTGATAAGATGACAATGTCGCCTACGCCAGCTTCTTCCATTTCAACTTTTTCAATTCCTAAATGCCCTTCAATACGGGTAATTGTGCATTTGGTTTCCACTCCATTTTCATCAATGTGAATGAGCTGCTGACCTTTTTTGACAGTCCCTTCTAAAATTTTTCCACAAGCTTGTCGGCCAACATAATCATCGTAAGTAATTGTAGATACATGCATTAAGAAAGGATTTTCGAGGCTTCCTTTAGGCTGTTGTACGGCGTAAGTAATAAGTTCAAATAAAGGACGCATATCTTTATGTATATCGTGCATGTGGTGCATCGCAAATCCTGATAACCCTGATGCATAGCAATAGCGGAAATCAAGTTGTTCGTCTGTTGCACCAAGTTCACTAAATAGATCAAATGTTAAGTCTAATACTCTATCTGGGTTGGCATGAGGTCGGTCAATTTTATTTAAGACGACAATAGGTTTAATGCCCATTTTTAATGATTTAGAAAGAACAAAACGGGTTTGAGGCATCGGTCCCTCTTGGGCATCTACAAGTAGTAGGACTGAATCTACCATTCCTAAAATACGTTCGACTTCACCTGAGAAATCAGCGTGTCCTGGAGTGTCAATAATATTAATTTTGAAATCATCAAAGTAAACAGACGTATGTTTAGCAAAAATAGTAATTCCACGCTCTTGTTCTTGATCATAGGAGTCCATAACGCGTTCGCGAACTTGTTGATTATCGCGAAAAATTTTAGACTGTTTAAGCAAAGCATCTAACAATGTTGTTTTACCGTGGTCAATATGCGCAATGATCGCAATATTACGGATTTTTTCAGGAGAATACATAAAGTGATCTTTTAGTTTATGAGGCTAAACTTTTCAGCCAGGTTAATAATTCAAACATTTTATATAAATCATAAATGATAAGCTTTCAGAATTTAAAAAATCAAGTTTAAAATTCCTTTTAGAGGTATTCTCTAATTTATTTTTAACTTATTTGTATAAACAATATATCTTCATCAATTCCTTTAATTGAATTAACATTTATAAGAATGTTAAAGCCATGTATAGTTGTGCTAGGCTTATTAATTGTTTAAGGAAGAATGTGGAATTAAATCACTCAAATGAAAATGAAAAATTTGAAGAGGCGAGCGTCTCAGGAAATCTAATGGATTCTCGAAGAAGCCAATTAGATGATGTCCTCAATGAAAAGCTTGAGCAAGCTTTTCATAAGCCTACTTCTCAATTCATGCTGCATGATATTGCTAAAATTGCAAGTGAACATGATCCTATCGACCTTGCGTATGCTGTCACAAGGCTTCCTCCCAATGCACGTGTTGTGGTGTATGAAAACCTACCTGATTTAAATGCCAAGATCATTTTTATGATTAATGTTGGCAGTACGACCCGAACCTCTATTTTTTCACAAATTAATGATCAGGAAATTAAACGACTTTTAGAAAGGATGCCTCCTGATGAAGCGACATGGCTTTTAGACGATATGTCGAATCGGCGAATGAAGCGGGTATTGGATTTATTAGAACCAAAAAAAGCCATGCGCATTCGAGAGCTCTATAAACATGAAAGAAATAGTGCTGGTCGTATGATGACGAATGAATTTTTTTCATTTCATATGAACACCACAATCGGAGAAGTTGCTGCAGTCATCAGAGATAATCCAGGAATTGATTTAACACGTCGAATTTTTGTATTAGCAGATGATGAGGAACTAGTCGGTTTTGTCCCAGCCCGTAATTTGATTGTCAATCCTCCTTACATTCCAATTCGACAAGTCATGCGTCCAATCCTTCATCAAATTAACGTAGAAGATTCTCGTGATGAAGCCGTTGATATTGTGGAACGCTATAAAATTTCTGCTTTACCTGTTGTGGATGAACAAAATCATTTGCTCGGCGTGATTACCTATGAAAACGTTTTAGAAGCTTTAAAAGATATTGCTGATGAAACCATTGCTAGTTTTGCTGGTACAGCTGAAGATTTCAGTGAACATGAACCCATTTTTAAAAGATTTTTGTGGCGCGCTCCTTGGTTAATTGTAACCTTGTGTGCAGGGCTTGTCACAGCAACAGCTTTATCACACTTTAAAGACCGGAATTGGTTTACTTTTGTTGCTCTCTTTGTCCCTTTAATTGCCGGAATGTCTGGCAATGTGGGTATTCAGTGTAGCACAATTTTAGTTAGGGGAATGTCTACTGGAGAACTTTCGCATGGCTCTCGCCGAGAAGCCATTCTTGAAGAGCTTAGTATTGGTGTCTTAATTGGAATTATTTTCGGTTTAGTTTGTGGGGTATTTGTTTACTTGCTTAACCGTTTCGATGTTCATTATGCTGGCTCAAGTCCGCTTGTATTAGGCGCAATCGTCAGTTGTGGATTACTCGGAGCCTGTTTGATGGCGACACTATTAGGTTCATTATCACCGTTTTTCTTTGCTCGTTTTCGCATAGATCCAGCCGTTGCTTCTGGACCTATTGTTACGGCCTTTAATGACGTTTTATCTACTCTGATGTACATCTTCATTGCCAAAATGATTAGTACATTTTTTCTTCCAACAATGTAATTAAATTAGTGTTGATTAGAAAATGATGAATTCGAAACTAAGCGAAAATGATGTTTTCGCTTAGAAAAAAACATATTTTTATCTAGCAATTTAAGCTTGATTGAGTTGGATATCTGTGATAGTAGTCGGGTGGTAGTTAGGCAAAGTCACGGGTGTTTTGTAAGAAGCTAATTTCTTTTGAAAAGTAGAAAGATGATTTAAAAAATCTTTTTTTCGTTCTTCAAAATGATTATTCTTTAAAGCAGCTTTTTTGAATTTTTTTAGCTCTATTTGCAAACTTTTTAAGCGTTTTTTTGCAATATTTGTTTGCGATTCCTTTAAAATCAAAAACTTGTTATCTACATTGACTAGATCTTGATTTGGAGTGCCGATTTTCATAGCTTCATTAGCGAAATCAGTAAAAAGATTAATTTCGGTTTCCCCCTGGCAAAAAATTCGATTACGAACTAAGCAATCTTTAAAACTTTTTCGAATCTCTCCGAAATAAGGAGATAGGGTTGCTTTTCGAAAACAATCCATTATTTCACGTAATTGTTCGATATCTTTTTTTAGATGACTAAACTCCGGTCCATCAAGTTTTTTTAATTCATCCTTCATTTGAATGAAGTACTTTTTTCGACATGTTGTTCCATTGCCCAAATGCCTTAAATTTTCAACAACGTGCCAAGCTTTTTCATCGTAATATTTATCAATGCGATGCTTAGCAAAGGTACAAGCCCCTAAAAAGAGTGTAAAACCGGTAATAGTCGAAAGAGCTGCCATGGCTTTACCAAATATAAGCGGTATTAACACAGCAATTGCTAATGCTAAACTAGTAGAGGTTGTTAAAAACGTAACATCATGCTTATTTAGAGCGATAATATTTCTCTCATACCATCCCTTAAAATGTTTAGGCCACACATCATCTTGGATCCAAGTTTGTAAGGAGTTGAATGTCTTTTGAATCCACTGTTTAGAGATTATTGTATAATTCCTTACAAATGTATATGCAGTTTGTAATCCATGTTGCACATTTGTTTGCGTTTGACTAATTAAAGATGGGACTGTCATTATTTTTCTCTTGTAATAAAGTTGTTAAACACCAATACCATTTATTTCTAATTTATGATAAAAACTGTTCTTTTTGTTCACCTATTTATGACAAAAATGAAAATGCATGATCCATTAAATTAAAATTTCTTTGAGATTCCAGATGTTTCAGCAATTCAAATCGTTAGATGAGATAGTGTATCTTACTTGGATTAAACTAAAAGTTATAGTGATTAATTTTATTGAATTTATGCGTGTGATTTTCTATTACTACGGTGATCTCATTTTTTTAAAAATAGATCTCAAGCTTATCCTATCTTACTTTTTTAACAATCCTTATCAAGTGAGCAAACAATTTTTAAGTTCCAAAAGATCTAAAAATCTTTATGCTTATGGGGAAACTCCTTTGACAACTTTAGAGTTAATCGCTAAAGAATGCCAATTATCTATAAGAGACACTGTGTTTGAGCTGGGATGTGGAAGAGGGCGTACCTGTTTTTGGCTTCAACATTTCATCGGTTGCCAAGTCGTTGGAATTGATTATGTACCGCAATTTATTGAGCAAGCAAATAAGATTAAAGCTTTATTCCATCTTTCTGGTATTGAATTTCGTTTAGAAAATTTTTTGGAAACTAACTTTTCTCGCGCAACTATTATTTATCTCTATGGATCTTGTTATTCTACTTCATTTATTAAACAACTGGTTTCTCATTTGGCAACACTTCCCCTAGGAACAAAAGTCGTGACGGTGAGCTACCCTTTGACCAATTATCAAAAAAAACCTTCATTTAAGTTACTCAAGCAATTTCCGGCCAAATTCACTTGGGGAGTTGCTGAAGTTTATTTACAAATTAAAAAGTAAACCTCTTTTAAAAACTATTTAAAAGAGGTTTATTAACTGCTTAAGCCGCGTTAGCTAATTGTTCAATCACACGCTGAGAAGCTTGATGAGCACGATCAGCAGTAGAAAGAGCGCGATCAAACTCTTGATTTTCCCGCTGAAGTTCTTGAGAATGGTCTTGAATTAAAGCACCCATTGTCTGATACTGATGGTCATGGTGTTCAACTCTTCCCCTAGACTTATTATCAAGATGTTCACGTGTTGTACTAATAGTCTGACTGATTCCTTGTCCAATTTGAGCTCCTGCTCCCCCAGCAAATGCTCCAGCAATCGCTGCCACACCCGCAAAAGCTGCAGTTACGATAGGAACGCTGCGGTCGTATTCAGCTAATTTTTTTTCCACTTTTTCTGTTTGACGATCTTTTTCAATCAAACGTAGTTGATAAGACAGTCTTTTATTTTGAAGGCGTAGTTGACCTTCAGCCATACCAAAATCTAAAAAAAGGATGTCAATGCTTTTCTTTCCCATTTCTTTAATTAAAGCAGGGCTTAAGGTGATTAAGTGTTGGTATTGACTTGGGAGGTTTGTTCTTTGACCTACTTCAGTCGTCCTTGTAATATTTTCAACTTTAATAGTCATAAAGACTCCTTATTTTATCATTAAATTAATTAATTTTTTAAGTTGCAGAAACATTTCTTCTCATTCTTTCCAGACTTTTGATAAGTTTAATCAACATTTCTTTGAAATAGGCGTCAGTCTCGGCGATAGTGCCCATTTTTTCACGGTAGTCGTCCGTCCAACCTTTTGTTAATTCAATATCATGTTTATGAGAAGTTAATACTCCTTTTGTTTGGTTGCTCCTTACATTGATATAGCCTTTTCCACCAGCTGAAAAAGCAGTCAGCAAACCTGTGAAGAATGCTCCCATTTTGGCGGGTACAGCCAAAGCTGTTGCGGCTCCGGTCAAGATGGGCATGCTAAAACTCAGAGTGATAACCATCGCTGCCACCCCACAGATAAAAGTCGCTGCAATCGCTATTTTTTCTGCTGTATCTAAATAACCCGCAAGCTTTTCATCTTTTTTAAGTGCTTCTTTAATTTCTTCTAACGTCCGTTCTTGGATCTTGCGTAGGTTTTGTAATTGATCAAAGGAGTTTTGCGAAATTTCTGCCTGATCTCTTTCAAGTTCTAGTTGAGCTTTTAAAACAATCGCCATCACTTGATCAATTGTTTTACTTTCCATTTGTGCCAAGTTTCTAAGTAAGTCTTGGGAAGGAAGATTTGATATTTGAGAATAACTCGTTATTTTAGGCACAAATCCCTCTAAACTTGCTTCCTGAAAAAAAGCAGGTTTATCTATTTCAGGAATAGGATGGATGGGGGCAGCTCTACGAATATCCTCATCAGATGGAGTATGGGTCGATTGAATGTTCATGGCTTTTGAAAAAAAACATTGATAGCTAACTTGTTCAGTTGCCTTCAAAGAATCTGTGTTTTCGCCGATCTCCAAAGTATCTGAATGAAATAATTCATGAATAGTTTTGCTTTTTCTGTGGTTAGTCTCGGATTCACCAGATTCAATTTCAGTAGAGTGAGTCATATAAACAGATGATAGAAGCTCAGATTTTTTAACTGACATAATAAAATCCTAATTGTTTTTAGGGCTGCTTTCCCATTGAGTTTTCATGAGAGCGACATGTTTTAATATTTGTGCATTTTGAGGAGCACTCAAACGAGCCGCTTCTAACGCTTTTAAGCCATCATCAATTTGATTGAGAGCAAAATAACAATCAGCTGCATAAATGTAAAGATAAGGATCTAATTGCTTATTGTAAAGGGATTGCGTGTGAATATAACAATTTAAGGCTTCAGAATAATCTTGCTTCATTTGTAAGCAAGCACCTAAGCTTTTCCAATATTTTGGTTCATCGTGATTTACCACTGTCAGCAAACGAAAGAAAAGTGAGGCTTCTTCATATTGCCGGTCTCGATAAAGATGATAGGCCATATAATGCAAATTTTTAGTTTTTGCCATTATCTCTTTTTCTTGAAGGTCGACTAAGCGGTAATTAGATGTGGTCATCCTATCTTCCCATTGCAGCGAGGGCCGCCCTCTTGGGTTTGTCTTCGTACTTCATCGCTTGTGTCGCTAAAGTCAAATAACGATTAGATTCATCTAAATACATTTGCATTTTTTGGGTATGTTGTTTGTTTTCTTTATCCCATGCATCAGCAGATAAACCTAGATTTTGCAAAAAACGCTCTCTTTCTTCGGCATTAAAATGAGCTTTAGGATGCTCAGTTTTGGAATCCATCGGTATATTGATACCCATTCCTTTTGCAGTGTTTAATTTTTCTAGAAATTCGGCTTTATTTCTTAAGTCCACTTTCCCCGTCGTCGGATCTATGGCGTTATTAATTTCTTGAATAATTTCATTAACAAACTTGATTCTATCTTGTTTTTGGCTAACTTCTGCTGCAAGATGATCAATTTTCTTTTTGATTTTTTCACTTTCAGAAGCGTAGAATACAACGGCTTCTAAAGTGACTGGGGTGGATAAAATACCATGGTTGGGGAGTCGAATAGCCAAATCTTCTTCGATCATTTTGGTTTGTTGGGTCATAAAACCTCCATTTTGAAAAAATTTTAACTTAAAAGTTTAGTATTATTATAATTAAGATTAATTTTATCACATCAGTCTAATTAGGTAAATATTTAAATTTAATTTTAAATTTTAATTAAAACATTTTCAATCACTATAAGTTTCTTATTGAGGGAACAGGTTTTTTAAGCCTGATCTCTATTAATAAAAGGATTAAAAAAAAATTTAATCTAATCCTAATTAATTAAGTGAGTTGAGTATACTTGTGTATAATCCCTTCAATTTTGTATCTTATTCTCATCCAGATCAAATTCAATTCTTATTTGAAAGCTTTGCATAAGCAGTCAGAATTGAAAAGTTTTAAAGCTTGAAGGCAATTCCATTCATGAATAAAAATTTTATTGAATCTAACCTAAATAAGCAAGAGCTCTCTTTTGAAGTTCCTTTACGCCCTCAATGTTTAACTGACTTTGTCGGTCAAGATTCAATTCGTGATCGATTAGAGGTTCATATTGGAGCCGCTAGGCAACGAGGAGAAGTTCTAGGGCATTGTTTATTTAGCGGTCCTCCTGGGCTTGGTAAAACGACTCTTGCTTCTATTCTTTCTAAAGCAATGGAATCGAATTTAGTTTTAACTTCTGGGCCTGTTATTGAGAAGGCAGGAGATTTAGCCGGTATTCTAACCAGTCTAAAAACTGGGGATGTATTATTTATTGATGAAATCCATCGTTTAAATCGGTCTGTTGAAGAATATTTATATCAGGCAATGGAAGATTTTGCGTTAGATTTAATGATTGATAGTGGTCCCAATGCACGCAGTATTCAGGTAAAACTTAATCATTTTACCTTAGCAGGCGCTACAACTCGTTTAGGTTTGCTTTCAGAACCTCTTCGTTCCCGATTTGCTTTTACATGTCGTCTTGAATATTATGATCCCATGATTTTACAAAAAATTTTATTGAGAACAAGCCGAATTTTAAATGTCAAAATTGATTCGGAAGCTGCTTTGGAAATTGCCAAAAGGTCTCGAGGAACTCCTCGTGTGGCTAATCATCTGCTTCGCTGGGTTCGTGATTTTGCTCAAATAAAAGCTAACAACTACATTGATCTTTCTGTTGCCAATCGAGCCTTGACCATGCTTTCCATTGATGAAAAGGGACTGGATGAAATGGATAAAAAAATGTTACAGACAATGATCGATCATTACAGTGGAGGGCCTGTAGGAATTAACGCTATCGCCGCATCAATTGGGGAAGAGCCTTCAACTGTTGAAGAAGTTTATGAACCTTATTTAATTTTGCAAGGGTTGTTAAAACGAACTCCCAGAGGACGAGAAGTGACTTCCTTAGGCTATCAACATATCGTAGGATCTTCACAAAGATAAAATAAATGACAAATAAATAGGAGAAAGAAGATGGTATTAATGAGATTTCTTCTGCTTGCTTTAACGGTTTTACCGTTAACTGATCAATTACAAGCGGGAATTTGGAGTGATGTTGTCGAGACTTTTAAAGGGAAAAATAAATCTACTGCTCCCACAACACGCATCTTAATTACGCATGATGTGGAAAGAGTTAATTTAGAAGTCAAAGGGAAGTATAGTTTATTTGACCCCTACACAAATTCTTTTATTAGCTCTCGCTTTATTGGAAAAAATCGAGTGGTAGAAGCATTAAGAGATGGGCTAAAATGGGGAGAATCTTTTCCGGGTTTATATCAAATTAAAATCAGGCCGGACGATACCGCTACTCGCATAATCATTAACAATAAAGAATATAAAGGTTCGATCTACATCTATGATATTGGAGGGAGTATCAGTATTGTGAATCAAGTTCCAGTAGAAGATTATATTTGTCAGATTTTATCTGTTTATGAAAATAATCAGATCCATCCGGAAGCCTTATCTGCACTGGCGATTATAGCTCGAACTAATGCCTACTTTCAAGCAGTAAACCCTAAAAATACTTATTGGGCGGTGGACGCTCAAAAAGTAGGTTATGAGGGAACAGCTTTTGTGCCGGCTGAAGTGGAAGATGCTGTTCGTTTAACACGTTATATGATCATGAGCCGCACAGGCGTTTACGAAGGAATTGCTACCCCTTTTGCAGCTCAAATAAACGGACAGTTATTTGGCGCACAGGCAGCCAAAGAAATTGAATCAGCCAAAATTTCTTTAGAAGAAGCTAATAAAATGGCTGAAAATGGATCCCATGCTGCCCAGATTCTTGCCAAAGCATTTCCTGGTACCACGATTATGTTAATCGAATATGCCAACTAATTTCTTTTTGTCGATGTTGGTTTGGTAACCAGCATCGACTTTCCTTTCTATCTATCTACTTCTGCTTTTAGTGCAATAGAAGTGTATGAAGGAATTTTAAGTGTGTTTGAATTGACACGTTTACGACAACTTTCTTCAAAAAAATCTCCTGGAGCTACGTTATGGGTATTGACTAACCAAACCCAATGCATTCCTTGCCTTGCAGGAGGAATAGTAACTGTTAAAACAACGTGAGAGGCATTGAAAGCAACATAGAGATCAGGGCCTTCCTGTGGAATATTAAGTGAAAAAGCAATGAATTTATTGTCATTTTCCCAATCGGGGTTGAAAGGCAGTTGCCCATGCCAAGTGACATCCGTTTCTTCTAAAAATGTATTACGTTTAAGGAGAGGATAATTTTTTCTAAACGTGATTAATGATTTAAAAAATCGGAAAACACTTTGTTTCTCCTGAAGTTTATCCCATAAAAACCAATTCAATTTATTGTCTTGACACCAGGTGTTATTATTTCCATCTCTTGTATGTGCGTATTCATCACCCATTAATATCATGGGGATTCCTTGCGAAACCATTAAGGCTAATAAGAAGTTGCGAATTTGTCTTTCTCGTAAAGCGACAATTTTTTTATTATTAGTATGCCCCTCTATTCCACAGTTCCAGCTATCATTGTGATCAAATCCGTCTCTATTTTCTTCGCCATTATCTAAATTGTGCTTGTCATTATATGTTACTAAATCTGCCAGGCTAAATCCATCATGAGCTGTGATGAAATTAATGCTACAACAAGGAGTTCCTCGCCAACCATAAAGATCTTGTGATCCGCTTAATGCTGTCGCAAAAGCTGTTTTATGGCCTGAAGTTCCTTTAATAAAACGCCTCACGATATCTCGGTAATGACCGTTCCACTCTGCCCAACGTTGGCCGGGATAAAATCCACCGACTTGGTATAAGCCACCTGCGTCCCAGGCTTCAGCGATCAATTTGGTTTGTGATAAAATGGGATCGTGTGAAATTGCTTCGATGAGTGGGGATGGATTGAGTGGCGTGCCATTTTCAGACCGGCATAAGATGGAAGCTAAATCAAAACGAAATCCATCCACTCGCATTTCTGTCACCCAGTAGCGAAGCGATTGGATAATAAATTCTTTGACGATCGGATGATTGGCATTAAAAGTATTTCCACAACCTGAAAAGTTTAAATAATTTCCTTGTTCATCGATCATATAATAAGCATGTTTATCTAACCCTCGAAAGGATTGGATGGGCCCCATTTGATTTCCTTCAAATGTATGGTTATAAACTACATCTAAAATGACTTCAATTCCATGACGGTGAAGTTCTTTAACCATTGTTTTAAATTCAACTAAGGTTTTGTTTTCTTGGATTTCACTTGCATACCTATTCATCGGAGAAAAAAAATTTACTGTAGAATATCCAAAGTAATTCACTAATTTTTGCTGAGTTTTTGGATTAATTTGTAAGGCTTCTGATTCGTTAAATTCGTAAATAGGCATTAATTCAACAGCATTTATTCCTAACTCTTTAAGATAAGGGATTTTCTCAATCACTCCCAAATAAGTTCCTGGGTGAGAAACTTGACTCGACTGGTCCTGTGTTAGCCCCCGTATATGCATTTCATAAATAATTAAATCTTTTGAAGGAAGTTTAGGAGATGGTATGCCTTCCCAATCAAAAGTTGTTAACGGAATAATTCTACCAAGAGGGGAGTATGGTTTCGCACTTCCCCAATCAGGAGAGCTATAAATAGATTTTGCGTAAGGGTCTATTAATAGATAACTTGAGTTTTCTACAGGTACTCTAAAAGCATACAATGTGTAAGGAGGAAGCGATTCAATTGCTATATGCCAAACGTTCCCTGTTTTATTTAATGAAGGCTCTAGCTCTATTTCTTTAAAAGGGTTTAAAGGATCATTTTCGTTGAATAAACAGAGAAAAATTTTCTCAATATTTTTAGCATAAAGAGCAAAATTAACCTTTCCTTCTTGTATATTTGCACCAAAAGGAACGGGGGATCCAGGTGTTATTTGTATATTCATCTGAGTTTAGGGGGAAAGAATTAAAATATTTATTGACTCTCCTTTTCATACAGGATCAAAAAATTTATTCCAATAGATTAAAGATGATGAATTTAAGCTGAATTATAAAAATTGTTAAAATTAATAATTAATAAATTAAGTTTATGTTTATCTTATTTGTTTATATTGTTGATTTTTAAATATTTAATAATATTTAATTTAATTTTCTAAATTTTAAATTATAAAAGATTTTGATCTAAATTTTTATTTATTTATATAATTACAGAAAG
>NZ_BCPZ01000057.1:0-177 GCF_001950615.1 Candidatus Protochlamydia sp. W-9 | reverse complement strand
GACAGTTGATAATAATCAGCTAGTTGAATGAAAGAAAGGATATCTTCCAAAGGAACAAAAGAAATAGAATATTCCAGGCAATCGAGCAGATGAGTAAACTCTTTTTGCGTTAAAGCAAGAGGATTTTGAAGGGTTTCTCGAAAATTTCCCGACCAAAGACTTTTAAAATAGGGCGAT
>NZ_BCPZ01000056.1:0-177 GCF_001950615.1 Candidatus Protochlamydia sp. W-9 | reverse complement strand
GACAGTTGATAATAATCAGCTAGTTGAATGAAAGAAAGGATATCTTCCAAAGGAACAAAAGAAATAGAATATTCCAGGCAATCGAGCAAATGGGTAAACTCTTTTTGCGTCAAAGTGAGAGGAACTTGAAGGGTTTCTCGAAAATTTCCCGACCAAAGACTTTTAAAATAGGGCGAT
>NZ_BCPZ01000055.1:0-338 GCF_001950615.1 Candidatus Protochlamydia sp. W-9 | reverse complement strand
ACCACGTTATGTTTCCTAAGAGGAGATCAGATGATATTAAAAGACTTCCACTACGAATCACAAAGTGATCGGCAACAGATTATTGGACTGTCTGGCGCAGCCTCATGTACATTTCTCCCAACCATTGAAATCGTCCAAAATCTGGTCATCATTGATTTTCCCGGTTTTGACGATACTAACGGATCTCTCATCTCTTTGGGAATGGAGTGCGCTCTAAAAGCGCTGATCGCAAAATACACTCCCCAAATATTGATCCTCGAGTCGATCACAAATAATGAAGGCAGGTTTGCAGCCGCAGCTCAACTAGGGTCTCGTCTGAGTCGTTTACTCAAGAATAA
>NZ_BCPZ01000054.1:0-197 GCF_001950615.1 Candidatus Protochlamydia sp. W-9 | reverse complement strand
TTAATCTATGAACATCCAAGCTATATCACCTTGCAACTTGAAAAGAGTAAAACAAAGCGTATGGCGGTTAGTCAATTCAATCCAAAAGGAAAATCAGTATGAATGAGATGACTCGTTATAATATAAGAATGCACGATAATGGCTATTGCAGCCAAATACGAACATTTGTCCCTCCTATTCGAATAATAGAACAAGGA
>NZ_BCPZ01000053.1:0-3462 GCF_001950615.1 Candidatus Protochlamydia sp. W-9 | reverse complement strand
GACGTAACAAAGCCACATTATGTGAAGATCGATGTAAGCATGACACCTACCAATTACCTGGCTTTGCAGCAGGTGGAACTGTTAAATTAAAAGTAGAAAAAAAAGTGGCTTTCATCCAAGTCACTCCTGGTACTGCCCAAATCTATTCTCTTGAGGAAAAGGGCTGTCAATTAGTTTTTGATAACCTAAAAGACAAAGACTCTCGTTTGATCCACTATCTGGAGGGACATATGATCCAAGTGACCCAAGAAGGTTCGCTCTACCGCTGGCCACTCAAAGAACCTTTTCCTTCGCAACCCTTAAGCAGGGTGGGAAATTTTGAAGAAGCCCATGTTGACCAGGAGTTGCTTATTTTAGTGTTGCCTCAGCGCAAGCAATTTGCCATTTTTAATATAGAAAATGGCTTAAAATGTTACGAATCTCCCCTTTTCTGCTCTTCCATCCGCTCGTTCGATTGTCGTGATAACCAAATTTTGATTCAATGTGAAGATGGCGCGCTTTATTTTATCACAGCTATTCGAAAAGAGAATGCCTCCCAAAATCTGGAACCGATTCTTTTGGACGAGCTCTTTTTAGATCCTTTTTCCAAAGAGCTGGTGCAATTTGATGAAAAGCGCGTCATTATTTTGGGGAAGGATGCGGTGAAACGCTTATGTACGGTTTGGGATGTTGCTAGCGGAAAAAAAATCTTTGATAATTGTCTCGAAGCTTCAAAATTTGGTAGTTGTTTTATGGGAAAATTTATTACTGCTTCAGCCTATAATGGCAAAAAACTCGCTGTGGGATATGACTCAGGAGATGTCGCTTTTTATGAACCCTCTAGTGGAAGAACGATTACAGAGCATTCCTTTGGTCCTTATTCTGTCCAATTTCTTAGTTTCGACTGCGATCAGGAACATTGCTGGGTGGCCACTAATCCCTACTATATAATCGAATGCCTAAATATCAAAAATGAGCCTGAAACAGTGGGAGCTTTTTGCTCTATTAAACAAAAAAAGAAATTGGAAGATATAGAAGAAGAAGCATTAGAGTGTAATTTAACAGGTATTTATGCAGATGAGCGCCGTTTGGCTTGCTGCGATAAAGAAGGGTGGTTAGATGTTTGGGACTTTGCTAAGGCCTCTCTCCCCCACCCCCACCCCTTAAGCTTTGAAATTTAGCTTATTCGTTTGGCACCTTTAACGGCTCTACAGCATCTAGCCCTAAGCCAATGCAGTCGTCGTACTGAAATAAAAAAGCAGGAATTCTAGCGCCGAAAATAAAAGAGTGCATTATCCTAAGAAGATCAAGGATAAAATTTCATTAAGCTTTATCCATTCCCATTGAGACGCTTATCTAAGAGAAATACTCGCTCATTTTGAAGGCACTATACAAACAGTTCTATGTTTGTAAACGCCAAAAAATACACATTAAAAATGTATTATGGCCTAAAATTAAGATTACAAATCAATTTTAGTGGCAGCATTTTCCGTCTGTATATTTCCTAATCGAATATGCCTTCTAATTTTACCGAAAACCTTATAACCCGTTTTTTTCCTGATCCTATCATCTCGTGGACTTAAAGCACTTTTAGATCAAAAACTACAGAGTTTGTATTTGAGCTTTATCAACTTTTACTTAATTTTTAATAGCTATTCATGGATAAAATGAAACTTTCTCTTAAAATGTGACTGCCTATTTTATCTCATAATTATTGCAATAATTTTTATCTATCCATCATAATGTTAAAATTTTTATAAATGAAAATGTATTTTAGTCATTGGGACGGTCATTTTGCATATTTCTAATTTTGGGTTTAATCCTAGTCATCTTGTTCATACAACGGCCCCTTCTTACTCTCAATCTCAAGAGATTAATGACCCTCTTGTGGATGAAAATAATCCCTTAGACAATCCTTTGGCTAATACACAGGAAACTAGTGCGTCAATAATTCCTGCTCCTGCTCTTTCACCTTTATCTGAAGAAATTCAACTAAGTTTTCAAGAGGGAACTTCTCTGACCATTTCTCATCCTCAACTAGTTTTGTTAAGGGGCAAATCACCCTACTTTAAGAATCTGTGGTCGGGACAATTTCAAGAAACCCTGCAACATCCTCTCGCTTTGACACAAAAAAACTTTACGCTTTTGCTCAATTGCTTAACGAATCCTAAGTTTGAAATTCCCTTGGAAGAAATTATATCTTCCATTCGAATAGCCGATTTTTGTCAACTGACAGAAGTAGTGAAACATTTAGAAGAACAGCTAATTGATGGATACAAATCCCATAGTTTTGAACCTTTTAACTCCACTGAAGAGAGCTTAATCGAATTAAAAGAACTTTTAAATTTTGCGCAGCAATGTCAATTAAACACTTTGAAAAACTATTTAGAATTGACTGTTATGTGCGCATTTTTAAACCCGACTTCTCAGTTAACCGAATTTCAAAGAATTATAAATCACTTCTTAGATGAGATAGAAGCACTTAATTTTTCAGAAAATGCCGATTTGACCGATGCTCATCTTTTAGCATTAAAAAATTGTAAAAATTTAAAAGAGCTTTATCTTCAAGAGTGCCGTAAACTTACTGATGCTGGATTAGTGCATTTAGCACCCTTAGTGGCTTTGCAGCTTCTAGATTTAAGCGATTGCAATAATCTCACCGATGTAGGATTAGCCCATTTGAGGCCCTTAGCAGCTTTACAGCATCTAAATTTGGGTAATTGTAAAAATCTCACTAATGCAGGATTAGTGCATTTGACATCCTTAGTGGCTTTACAACATTTAGATCTGAATGGATGCCGTAAACTCACAGACGCTGGATTGGCGCATTTAAGGCCCTTAATGACTTTACAGTATTTAAATCTGAGTAGTTGTGTTAAACTTACAGACGCTGGATTAGCGCATTTAAGGCCCTTAATGACTTTACAGCATTTAAATCTGAGTAGTTGTGGTAAGCTCACGGACGCTGGATTAGCGCATTTGACACATTTAACGGCTTTGCAGCATCTCAATCTAAGCAAGTGCTGGACTCTTACTGACAATGGATTAGCCCATTTGACACCCTTAACGGGTTTGCAGCATCTCAATCTAACCCAATACTGGACTCTCACTGACGCTGGGTTGGCGCATTTAACACCTTTAATAGCTTTGCAGCATCTAGTTCTAAGGGGATGTGGTGGAGTTACAGATGCTGGATTAGCTCATTTGATACCCTTAACGGCTTTGCAGCATTTAGATCTAAGGGGATGTGATAATGTCAAGAATACTGGATTAGCTCATTTGATACCCTTAACGGCTTTGCAGCATTTAGATCTGAGGGGATGTGATAAAGTAACCGATGCAGGATTAGCCCATTTGATACCCTTAACGGCTTTGCAACATCTAGATTTAAGCTATTGCAATAATCTCAGTGACGCTGGGTTGGCCCATTTAACACCTTTAACGGATTTGCAGCATCTCGAACTAAGCAGATGCTATAAACTC
>NZ_BCPZ01000052.1:0-338 GCF_001950615.1 Candidatus Protochlamydia sp. W-9 | reverse complement strand
ACCACGTTATGTTTCCTAAGAGGAGATCAGATGATATTAAAAGACTTCCACTACGAATCACAAAGTGATCGGCAACAGATTATTGGACTGTCTGGCGCAGCCTCATGTACATTTCTCCCAACCATTGAAATCGTCCAAGATCGGGTCATCATTGATTTTCCCGGTTTTGACGATACTAATGGATCTCTCATCTCTTTGGGGATGGAGTGCGCTCTAAAAGCGCTGATCGCAAAATACACTCCCCAAATATTGATCCTCGAGTCGATCACAAATAATGAAGGCAGGTTTGCAGCCGCAGCTCAACTAGGGTCTCGTCTGAGTCGTTTACTCAAGAATAA
>NZ_BCPZ01000051.1:0-142 GCF_001950615.1 Candidatus Protochlamydia sp. W-9 | reverse complement strand
ACCTTGTTTCTTTTTATGCGTTTATTGTGGCAAACATCTATCGACGTAGAATCAATAAAAGCAATTCCTGTGATTTCTCCTCTTTTGTCCAAAAGATAAGCAAATAGAGGAATAAAAAGGTTCTTCTTTAAATAAACCAAGC
>NZ_BCPZ01000050.1:0-299 GCF_001950615.1 Candidatus Protochlamydia sp. W-9 | reverse complement strand
CTTCGTAATAAGCCCCTCGAAGGAGATCGATTTTTTGAAAATGAGAGTCTAGCTTAGAAAGGCAAGACTTTAATTGGTGAGAGTCTAGATTAAAGAGGCAAAACTTTAATTTGCGGTAAAGAGGGCGCAGGACTAGCCAGTAAATCTTGGTCAGAATCTCTTTTTCACTAAGAGGATCTTCTATGTTAACCTCTTCTTTTTGTTCCCCACAAGTAAAATGAAGATCTACTCTTTTTAGGTAAATGGCCGCCACCGCCTCTTGCAATAAGAAGCCACTTTCGGCTGTGAAAATTTCCTTT
>NZ_BCPZ01000049.1:0-166 GCF_001950615.1 Candidatus Protochlamydia sp. W-9 | reverse complement strand
TGCAACTTGAAAAGAGTAAAACAAAGCGTGTGGCGGTTAGTCAATTCAATCCAAAAGGAAAATCAGTATGAATGAGATGACTCGTTATAATATAAGAATGCACGATAATGGCTATTGCAGCCAAATACGAACATTTGTCCCTCCTATTCGAATAATAGAACAAGGA
>NZ_BCPZ01000048.1:0-140 GCF_001950615.1 Candidatus Protochlamydia sp. W-9 | reverse complement strand
GAAATGCCGGAAATTTTTTAATTAATCTATTAGCTGGGATTATTGCTTATACTCACCAACCTAAAAAGCCATCGATAAACTTAGCAGAGCAGCATCGCTTATTGTTAATGGCTGCCTAAAAACCCAAAATTCAGGTTATT
>NZ_BCPZ01000047.1:0-139 GCF_001950615.1 Candidatus Protochlamydia sp. W-9 | reverse complement strand
AATCCATTTTGACCTCTCATGTCATATTAAACATTAGCTTGGGAAAACAAATGTTTTAAATGATGCAGAGGTCCTTTGTCATTTAAATTTTATTCTTCTTATTTATTATCAAAGAGATAAATTCAAAATTCAGGTTAAT
>NZ_BCPZ01000046.1:0-89046 GCF_001950615.1 Candidatus Protochlamydia sp. W-9 | reverse complement strand
TCGAATACGGCTCTTTTTATACAAAATTGAATGAATTATATCACAAGTTTGTACCGTTGACAAGTAGATATATAAACAAGTAAACCAAAAAGAGTATATGTTTATTAATTGAATTTTTTTATTTTTTAAGGTTTTTTTTCTTGAGCTTCACTTTTAGTTTCGAGAGAAGTTTTTAAAATAGATTTGACTAAGTTGATCTGAGAAGCCGATTCTTTAAGCTTCAAATTGATCCAAACTAAATTTCTCTCTACGCATTCTCGTACATTTTCTGGAAGTTTAACTTGTGCTAACATGGCATAGGAAGCCAAAAGCGCTTCTTCATATTTTCCAATCCAATAAGCGCAAATCGAGTATTCTAACAATAATCCCCAATCATAAATCCATTTCTCTACAAATAAAAGATCTGGACTATTTCTAAGAGGAAGGCCTTGAGCGGCAGTTTGATAGCCATTAAAATAATTTTCAGATAACCGGTAATATTGGGCTAGTCGGTACAGGGGTTCTGCTCTTGTTGGGCGGTAAAGATAGGCTTGTAAATAGCTTTCAATAATAGTCTTTGGGTTTGCATTAAGAGATTCATGTAATAAACCAATTTGTAGCAAAGACCAAAAGATCTCCTCATCCCATCCACCTAAAGCTATCCTTTTGTTATAAGCGGTGATCGCTTTTTCCTTCATACCAGCATCTTTGTATGTTTGTGCAAGGTAAAAAGCGTAACGCAAATTATGGGGTTCTTCTAAAAAGGCTTCTTCTAATATAGCTGCATCTTTTTGATATTTTTGTGGATCTTTTGAACGAGCTCCATCGGAGCGTACGATGTTTGTAATGCCTGGCAAAATTTCGCAGTCTACCGTATTAGGCGTAGCTTGTAATAATTCATGAAGTACACCAACCCATTTCCAATTTAAGTGGTTATTAATGATCAGCGTTCGAAAATAGCTTGTATCATTAAAATTAGTTTGAATAAAGTAAAAATCTTTTTTTAGTTCAGGGAGTTTAAAATTTGGTTCATAAGTAAATGTTTCATCCGCATCGATGAATAAGAGATAGTCTGTTTTTTTAGAGGCGAGTTTTAAAGCTTCTGTTCGATTATGAGCAAAATTTTTCCAAGGGCGCTCATGTAATTCACCAGGAATGTCTTGCATGAATTGTTTAATAATGTCTTGCGTTCCGTCTGTTGAACCCGTATCCACAATTACCCAATAGTCAATAAGGGGCTTAACACTTGCTAAACAACGTGTAATCACCTCTTTTTCATTTTTAACAATCATATTTAGACAGAGAGTTTTTTTCTTGTCGGTAGCTTCTAAAACATGTGTTGGGTAATAAAAAAAGAAAAATAGATTTATTATATATATGAAGAAAAAGTGCTTTGAAATGAAAGATTGCCGAGAGATTAGATATTTCAGTTTAGAAGAAAAAGGATCAAAATTTTTTTTCATAGAATTGAGTTGATAGCTATTAATGAGATGGCATCAAAAATGTATTTACAAGTCTTCTTTAATTTTTTATAGGTGCTTTTCTAACGTTTTTAACACTCAATTTAAGTATTAGGAGAGGGAGGTGATCATTTAAACTTGTCTACAATGCATATAATTTTAAATTTAATAGGTGTAATATTCAATGACAGATTACGAGTTTACCCATTTAAAAAAAACATTATAAAATTAAAAAGCTGGAATAACAGCTCCTCGGTAATGACTTTCAATAAAATCTTTAACTTTTTCCGAAGTCAGAACTTGTTTTAATATTTGTAGATCTTTTCTATTTATTTCTCCGGCTCTGACTGCTACAACATTCACAAATTGAGAATTTTTGTCCTCTAAAGCAAGAGCATCTTTTTGCGGAGAAAGACCTGCTTGTAAAGCGAAATTTGTTGTAATGGCCGCTAAATCTACATCATTGAGTGAGCGTGCTAGTAATGGAGAGTCAATTTCAATAAATTTCAGGTGATAAGTATTGTAAATAATATCAAATACACTACTCAGCGCATCTGTTTTTTTCAGACGAATAAAGCCAAGTTGTTGAAGCATAGCTAAAGCTCTAGCTTGATTAGAGGGGTCACTAGGAATAGCTAAAGTAAGGCCATTTTTCATTTTTTTCAAAGACTTAAGTTTTTGAGAATAAAGACCCATAGGTTCAAGGTGGACAGCAACAAGTGGTTCGAGTTGATAGCCAAAGTCTGCAATTTGTGCTTCTAAAAAAGGAAGGTGTTGAAAAAAATTGGCATCGACTTCCTTATCTTGAAGAGCTCGATTGGGGGTATGATAGTCATCGACTGTAATAATCGATAAATTGATACCCTGTTCTTTCAATTCAGGTTTAATAAATTCTAAAATTTCTGCATGAGGAACAGATGTTGCAGCTACTTCTAGCTGCGTTTTTGAAGAACGTGAGCAGCTTGATAAAGCAACCAAAGCTACTAGAAGAGCAGGATAAAATGCTCCAATTATTTTTTTAAGGTATTTTTTCATTTATTCAAACCTTTGCCTCTTTTACGATTAATGTTTCTAGCGATTGCATGGCCACTTGCCTGAATAGCTTGGACAAGTAAGATTAGTAAAATAACCGTTATTGTCATTAAAAAAACATTAAATCTTTGATAACCATACTGAATAGCGATTTTTCCTAATCCTCCGCCTCCCATTGTGCCAGCCATTGCGCTATAGCCTACGAGATTAATAATTGTTGTAGTCATTCCAAGTACAATAGAGGCTAGAGCTTCAGGAAGTAATACTTTTAAAATAATTTGGATAGGAGTAGATCCCATGACCATTGCTGCTTCTATGATTCCTTTATCGATTTCTTTTAGAGAAGATTCAATAAGGCGAGCTAAAAATGGTGTAGCGGCAATTGTCAAGGGAATAATAGAAGCTGTTGTTCCTAGACTAGTTCCTACAATCCAGCGTGTGAAAGGAATCAGTGCCACCATTAAAATAGCAAAAGGAAACGATCGTCCTATGTTCACAATCCAACCAAGAATTTCATGTAGCCAACGATTTTCTTTTAAATGCCCTTTGTCGGTAATGGTTAAAACAACTCCTAGAGGAATTCCAAATAACATTGCTAAGACAGCCGAACAAAAAACCATGTAAAGAGTATTCCAAAATTCAATAGGGATGAGAGAGAAAGCTAAGAGAATTTGGTTATGCTTCATAAAATGATCTCACAGATTATTTGCTTATTTTCTAAAAATGCTTGGGCTTTTTGGATATTTTGGGGCAATCCGGATATTTCTACAAAAAGGTTACCTACTATAGTTTTTTGTAAGTAATCCAATCCACCCGATAAAATATTGACTTCAATGTCAAATTGTTTGATAAGTTGCGAGATAATAGGTTCTTTGGCTTGATTACCTTCAAAACCCAGTCTGACAAGCAACTTATCAGGATTCCTTTGTTGGATCAAATCTACTGGAATTTGATCCCCATCTAAATGTAAAAGATGGCGAGTTGCTTGATGTTGAGGGCGAATAAATACCTGTTTAACTTCTCCTTCCTCAACAATTTCACCTTCAGAAAGGACAGCGACCCGGTGGCAAATTTGTTTAACCGTTTCTAGTTGGTGTGTAATGATAATAATGGTTAAACCAAATTTTTGATTGAGTTCAGCTAAGAGTTGCAAAATAGAGCGCGTAGTTTTTGGATCTAAGGCAGATGTTGGCTCATCACATAAAAGTATATGAGGATGATTGGCAAGGGCTCGCGCTATGCCAACACGTTGTTTTTCTCCTCCACTTAAACTTGTGGGATATATTTCTTTTTTTTGTTCAAGTCCAACTAGGTTGAGAAGTTGATTAATTCTCTCTTCTTGAAAAACCTGTGAAATAAAACCAATTTCCATCGGATATGCAATATTTTCTGCTACTGTTCGAGAAGAAAAAAGTTGGAAATGTTGAAAGACCATACCCATTTTTTGCCGGATAGCACGAAGTGCTGCCGGATTTTTTTGAAATAAACTTTTTCCTTCAATTAAAATATCGCCTTTTGAAGGGACTTCTAAACCATTTATACAACGAAGCAGGGTGGATTTTCCAGCCCCGCTCATGCCAATAATGCCGTAAATGCACCCTGCGGGAATAGCAAGATCAATATCTTTTAATGCATATGTAGAGTGTTGAGAGGCTGAATGAAGAAAATTTTTAGAAAGTTTTTTGATTTCAATTAAATAATTTTTCATCATGCTCGCTTCTCAATTGATATCATTATGAATACGGTAGATTTCTAAAAAATAAAGATCTAAATTTTGTATTTAGAACTTTTTGGAATTTATGAAGCAGTAGTATGGATTAACTATCACACCCGACTACTAGTTTTTTTAGATTGAAATCTTTTACTATTAGTAAGTTCAGAAAGCACGTCAGTTGGCTGCTCATTAAGTTCCTGCTGCACAACTTTTTGTTTAGGCTTGGTTAGATAATCTTCATAAGAGACTCTTTGGTAAATAGGTTCTTTTTGATTATTAGAAACTTGATACAGGTTCGGATTTTGTCGATTGATCAGTAAACCTAATAAGCTTTTAAGCTGTTTTTTCAAATAATCATTCCAAGTATCTTTAAAAAGGCTAAACTCTTGAGCTATTTCTCCTGTAGACAAAGTATCCCATTGACTAAAAATAATGTCTAAATCACATTGAAATAATTTATAGATCGCATAGTCAGGATGAGTTTGAGTAGGGGCTATTCCATTAAAATATTGTCCAATAACAAATTGAATTTCTTGATTTGTGAGTTTATTTGCGACAGAAATAAATTCTGGAAGAAATGTCCTAACTCCGTTATTTCCATTTACATGAATGCCTGCAATAGCTGTTGAACTGCCTTTGATGATGATTTCGTTTTTTTGTAAATCGTTTTTCATAGATTGAATCAGCTCTTGGATGTTTGCATCTTGAAGAGTAGTAGGTTCTGATTTTTCTAATCTATCAAGGATTGTTTTTATTTTCTCATTAATGGCTGTCGCTAACTTTGCTTCTTCAGGGTTAATTTTATAAGAATAAAAACCGCTGGGGTTAGCCCTTTCTTTCAGTTTTCTTTTTAATTTCTTTGATTCGAGTGTGTAATAGTCTGCTTCAGATCGTACCTGAGAATTTTCCAAAAATGAGGTTGTTTTTGTTTGCGATGTCGCACCTAGCGGTTTTCTTTGTGTGGGGGGTGGAGGAGGGGGAAGAGGTGGAGGAGGGGGATTTATTGAAACGATTTGGTTAATTTGCCCATTTTGCGGAATTTCATGTTTTGTTGCAACATGTTCGGTTAAAGCAACAGTAGAAGGATCAGAGGAAATAATGGCTGGATTTGTATCAAAAGCGTTGTGCTCAGCTTCAGGAACAGAGAAAGCGTTTGAGGGAGAATAATTTGTAGAGCAACTATTTGCTGCTTCAGATAAAGATTGTGAAAGGGGGTAAGATCGAGAATTTCGTGTTAAATTGATAGAGTTAAATAAAGTCTCTAGAAATTGCTTATCCTCAAATTGTCTATTAAGAGGAGGCTTTTTGATGAAACGGAGAAAAAACTCCAGAAATCGCGGAAAACTGGAGGGGCGAGAAAGTATTGACCGCGTTTTCTTAAGCTGTTGCTCAAATGCGTCAACTAGGTTTGGCTGAAAAGCATCTTTATTATTATTGATAAATTGGATTACTTTTGCTTTGACAATTTCACAATCATTTTGATAATCGGCTGGAGGTGTGACTCCATGACCAAAAACTTGAAAGTTTCCAACAGGATCGCAAGCCAAAACGTTTCCACGATTGATGCCAATAATGATATTTGATAATTGAACATTAGCCATATGCAATCTTCTAGTTTAAGTTAAAAAACCTTCGTTTCTTATAAACTATTTCGAAAATATAAGCTAACAAAAAGACACTAACAGATTGAAACAATTATAAATATTTAGAATTAAAAAAAACTATTGAAATAAGAGGGATTTGGTCATAAATATTTCAATTTTATTTTAAGCAAAGGATTGAAAAGGAATTTAAATGTTAAAAATCTTTGACCTGTTATCTAATCGAATTGTAAATTTGTTGCTATCCTATCTTAAAGTATTGTGATTTATCGTATTGATGGTTTTAGATTTAGCAATCTGAGCTTGCATGTCATTATAAGCGTTTGCCTGACAACTGGACTCTGCTTAAGCATTTTGCATAAGCTGTTTAATAAAAATTTGATGATTTCTTAGTAAATTAACAAATTCTTTGAATTCTTTTTAAAGATAAAGCTCCCATAAATTTTTTATAGACCCACAAACTTCTCCCTTATTTCAGGCGAAAATTGATGAGCTTCATTAAAAATTGAGTTTATCTCTTTTTTCTATTCATTATAAAGATGATTCAAATAACCCTTTATGAATATTTAACTTTCAAAAAATTACCAAATAATAAATTTTAATTCTTGATGTATTAATTTTTAACTCAACTTTAGCTGAGCTAATGAATTCTTTGTTAAAGAATCTATTATTGTTACCCTCTATGAAAATAGATGGAATAGAGGGATGAAACTTTCTCATTTTTCTTTCAATTTTCTTATCTAATTTATTTTGCCATTTATCAGTTAGGGGTGGCTCACTCAATTATTTAAAATTATTTATTGCTTCTTTAGTTTCTTCAATAGCAACTCTAATTTCAACTGCATTAATGAAAGGAGTACGTTAAAGTAAATCACTTTTGAAGTCTTTTCTCTATTGCATTTCTTCATTCGATCTTGTGTATTTCAGAAATAGCATGTTTTTTAAAAAAGAGTTTTACTCAGGAGGGATTTTTGTTTAATCCCTCACTTGCAATAGGAAGAGAAAGCGGGGGTAGAAACTTTTCACAACTAACAATTGATGATGATATTTTATTAATCTTACTAGAGGGTATTAGCGGAAGAGAAAGATTAGATCTAATGAAATAGTTTGTAGGTGCTGTATACACAAGGAGGAATAAAGTTTTACAGCGATCGAAAATTGTTTGAATAAAAAGATTTTCATACCGAAATTAAAGAATTAATTAATTTGGTTAGGGGAATTCTGTATCGACTAACGAGTTACTTATTGAGAGGCTTTTAATAAATAAATTGAAAAAAAATTCAAGTAATTTCCAAAAATCAGGCAATCTAAGAGCAACATTTTTTATTTTTATGCAATTTTTATTCTAAAAATTTTAATAAATCAGGTTTTAATAAATTTGTCGCCGTATATTGTTTAATAAAATTTTTCAATTTTTTTGACAAAATTTGAATTTGATTAATAGCCCACAAAGAAAGTCGCAGAAGAAGCAAGTACAAGTGAATAACCTTCTCGATCATGAATTATAACATTATCGAATTTATTCAATGGAAATATTCAATAATTAAAAATGTATTGGCAAAAAACCTAGTTTTTTTATCTATAATTGGAAGTAACTTAAATAAAAAAATTGATAAACTAATAGAAAATTTTTTGGTAGAAAATGCGGGATTTTTGACAAACAATTGTGAATTTAAGCTCTAGGGTGAGCATCGGCATAAACTTTCTGTTTGAGTTTTGTTGAAACCTGAGTATAGATAGTGGTAGTTGATAATGAACGATGTCCTAGAAGTAATTGAATCGTTTTGAGATCCATTCCATTTTCAAGCCAATGTGTAGCAATTGTATGACGGATTGTGTGAGGAGTGACTTTACCAGCTAGCCCACTTTTCGTCAGATACAAGTCAAACTTTCGATCGACGGATCGGGTGGTCAAACGGGTACCCCATTTATTTAAAAAAATTGCATTTGGATCAGATCCAGCTGAGTGAGTCTCTAAATTTTGATAACGCTCTATGTGTAATAGATAAGACTGGATCCATTTTGCAGCATTTTTAGTGATAGGAATAAGGCGTTGTTTTTTTCCTTTTCCTTTAAGCTTAATAGTCAAATTAGAATAATCAAAATCTTGCCGATCTAAGGAAACAAGTTCGCTCACTCGCAGACCTGAACTATAAAAGAGTTCCATGATTGTTCGGTCACGAAATCCTAGGTAGGATGTAGTGTCTGGTTGTTCGAATAACAGACTGACTTGTTCATAACTCAAGGAAACAGGAAGTTTTTTATTCAGCTTGGGGCTTTCTAACTCTTCTGTAGGATTTATTTGAATCAAATTTTGCGTTTGAAGATATCTAAAAAAACTTCTTAAAGAAGAAAGGCGTCTTGCAATCGTTCTTTTATTTTGTTGATTGGCACTTAACCATGCTAAAAATCCTCGAATAGTTTTACGATCGATGTCTTCCAATTTTAAAATACCATCATGACAAGATTGACGTTGTTGATAACTTTCGCGAGCACAAATTTTAGGGCTAATATGTTCTAATTTATCTTCAGCCAATATTTGCTTTTCCTGATAATTTTTGAACAAATTTAGATCAATCGCATAATTTCGAATTGTATGCTCAGAAGCATTTTTAGCAACTTTTAAATGTTCAAGAAATTGATAACAAGCCGCAATATACATGAATTTACCTTGCTCATATAAGTCTATAAAATTTTATTACGATTTCAAATTAACTTTCGTAAAAGGAAATGTGATCAAATCGTTTGCCACAAAAGTATTAGCAAAAATAGTTCGAGCTTCTTGTTCAAATAATTTTAAATTTTGATAGCGAGCAGAAAAATGAGTTAAAATTAACTGCTTGGCATTGGCTTCTTTTGCAATCAAAGCTGCTTGCTTTGCTGTTAAATGGCTATGCAACCGGGCCAATTCTTTGTGTTCTTCTAAATAAGTACTCTCGCATAAAAGTAAAGTTGCATTACGAGCGATGTCAATAGCATTTTGGCAAGGAAGCGTATCTATCACTACAGAAAATTGATCTCCTTTTCTAATCCAGCTAACATCATCTAAATAAATGGTTTGCCCATCTAAGTTTAATTGTCCTTTTTCTTGCAATTCCTTGACTAATGAGCCTCTGACGCCCCGATCAATAAGTTTTTGACTATCGAATTTTCTCGTGTCTGCTTCTGTAATACGCCAACCAATATTTTCTATACCGTGTTGTAAAAAAGCCGCTTCAATTTTGAATCTTCCATCATCTTCGACTAAACCTGCTTTAGAAACTGGGTGCTCCACCACATGAATCATTTCATGATAAATTGTTCCATAGCGCAAACGATCAAAGTATTTTTTGCCGCTTGCAGGGTAATAACAATGAATCGGATGGCTCACTTTGTCTAAATTGAGACGCATTAAAATGGACCCTAATCCTAAACAATGATCTCCATGAAAGTGAGAAATGAAAATTCGATTGACAACACTAGGAGCAATATTAGCAAAGATAAACTGTCGTTGAGTTCCTTCGCCAGGGTCGAATAAAAACCCTTCCCCATTCCATCTTAATAAATAGGCTCCGTGATTACGAAAGCGTGTAGGTTGCTGACTTGAGCAACCAAGAATAGTTAAATCTCTTACAGACATATTAAGAATGGCTCCAACTGAAAAAATCCAATCGTCCCAAAATGATGCCGATTAAAGCCCCGCTGAGATGGGCTGTATTAGCAATATTGGGAGCGATTTCAATTTGAAAGAATTTTTCTAAAAACAAAGAAACTAATTGTAAAAGGGCCATTCCTATGATGAAGAACATCATAAAAGAAAAGGATAAGCGATCTAATTGATATCCTTCCCAAGGAGTTCGATTTTGTCTGATCCAGATAAATGTTAACATGGCACATAAAATTCCTGAAAAACCCACAAAATTTGAGCCACTCATCAAATATTGGGATGTATTTGAAAAAATTCCCGCGATTAAAATGAATAACAAATACCGTGAAGCTTTTAATCGCAGTTCAAGTTGTTTTCCAAGGACCATTAACCAAAGCATATTGAAAAATAAATGAAAAATATCTCCGTGAAGTAAAGCAGGTGAAAAAAGGCGCCAAATTTGACCTTCACGAATCTTTTCGAATAAGGGGGGAGCTAGATCCCCTTTTAATCTGTTTTCAACTCTATTTTTTACAAATAGTTCTTCGTAAAAACCTTTCCAAAAGGGAGTATGATGAATTTTTTGAAGTAAAATTTGTGCTTCCAAAGTTAAATTTGTGGGGTCTTTTAATCCTTCATAACCATACATGTCAATAAAACGATTAATGAGTTCGTAAAATTGAGGATAGTCGTAAAGAAGGATTTGATCAATAGGAGAAGAAACTAAACTTACAACTGAGGTATTGGCTGGAATAGGAACAGAGGGTTTAATCAATTGAGTAGTAGCAAAAAGAATTGAACAAAGAATGAGAAAGCTACGGGTTATCCATCCCATTGTTGCTGTTTCCCAGCCATGTGTTTTTCGTGTTGAAGATGATTCAATTTCTGGATTAGAGATTGGAGATGGGGAGAACGAAGAAGATGAAATAGGCTGAACAAAATGAAAAATAGGGTCGGAGGGGTTTTCTTTGAAATGAGTCAACCAATGAATGGCTTGCTCTACTTGATCTTCGTCATGAATCCATATCTTACATTGACTCGAGCCGTAATCTGCACTACCCCAATCATAATTAGGTTCCATTTCTAGTTGATGTGCTATTTCTTTTTGATGAAGAAAAGATGAGAAAGTTAGCCCTTTTTTTTCATCTTCTAAGATGCCGATTATACGCATGATTCAAATTAGCCCCTGAATTTTTTTTATAATAAAAGAAGTAGATAGGCCTGGCATGAGGGGAACAATATGAATTTTTCCTCCATTTTGACAAACAGTTTCAGCTTCGATACATTGATGGCCATATTCAGAACCGTTGACATGGATATCAGGTTTAATTTCAGAAAGTAGGTGACAAGGATCTATTTCTTCAAACCAAGTCACGAAATTTACAAACTCTAATGCAGCCATCATTTGAAGTCGATACTCTAAAGAAATCAAAGGGCGATTTGGGTTTTTATAGCGCTTAATGGATTTATCACTATTTAGTGCGACAATTAATACGTCACCTAATTGAGATGCTTCATAAATAATTTGCAAATGTCCCGCATGTAGGAGATCGAAAGAGCCGTTCAATGTGACAATTACTGCCTTATTTGAACGAAGCGAGGTAATTTTCTGATTCAATTCCTCAGGAACAATGACTTTTTGTTTATAGGCAATTGACCACGGAACTAGCTCAATTGTTTTGCTCATCACTTACCCTTCACTTAACAAAGCTTCATTTGGTGTTTATTAGGAAAAGAAATTTTAAAGACTTGATCATAATGATCAACAAAATGCACGGTAATTCCTTTTCGAATATATTCTGGGAGTTCTTCATAATCTCTAAGATTATCTTTTGGAAAGATTAAAACTTTTAGTCCCGAACGTCTAGCGGCAACAAGTTTTTCTTTCACTCCACCAATTGGAAGAACGCGGCCTGTTAAAGTAAGTTCTCCCGTCATCCCTAAATTATCTAAGACAGGGGTATCTAAGATTAAAGAAAGTAAAGAAGTCACCATGGTTATTCCAGCTGAGGGCCCATCTTTTGGTGTAGCTCCTTCAGGGATATGAATATGAACTTGCGATTTTTCAAAAAATGTATATCCAGGAGCGTATTTGTGAATTGAAGAATGGACATAGCTCCAAGCTATTTCAGCCGATTCCTTCATCACATCACCTGCTTGACCTGTTAATTTCATAACTGTTTTCTCGCCGGCAACTTTGATGGATTCAATATAAAGTGTAGCTCCTCCCATTGCCGTCCAGGCTAATCCCATGCAAACTCCGACAGGCGTTCTTTCATAAAAACGGTCGCTGGTGAAGACAGGTTTACCTAAATAATCTTTTAAATTTGAGGGAGTAATCGAATGTTTAGTAGGAACAAGTGCGATAGGTTTTTTGCTTCTGGGAGATTTTTTCTTTTTAGCTTGCTCTTTATCGTGTTCTTCTTGTTCTCTAACAATGTTGACAGCAAGTTTTCGCAATATTTTTTTGAGCAGATTTTCGAGATTACGCACCCCAGATTCTCTAGCATAGCCATTGATAATAGATCGAAGTGCTTCTTGAGTGAAGGAAACTTCTGATGCTTTTAATCCCATTTCTTTTCGATTGCGAGGAATGAGGTACTTTTTCGCTATTTCTAATTTTTCTTGCATGATGTAACCAGATAAGCGAAGAATATCCATCCGATCTTTTAAGGGTTCAGGAATGGTATCTAAAACGTTTGCAGTTACGATAAATAACACCTCTGATAGATTGCAGCGTACATCAAGGTAATGATCTAAAAACTCAGCATTTTGCTCCGGATCTAAAACTTCTAAAAGGGCAGATGCTGGGTCTCCCTGAAAACTTTTTCCCATTTTATCCACTTCATCAAGCATGATAACGGGATTCATTGTTTGACAATATTTTAAGGCTTGAATCATTTTTCCAGGCATAGCGCCTACATAGGTACGACGATGCCCTTTGATTTCCGCCTCATCTCGCATTCCTCCAACAGAAAAACGATAAAATTTCCTATTAAGAGCTCTGGCTATACTTTTTCCAATGCTGGTTTTCCCTACACCTGGAGGGCCAACTAAACAAATAATACTACCTCGAACACCTTTAGCTAATTTACCCACACCAATAAACTCTAAAATCCGTTGCTTGATATCTTCTAAACCATAATGATCATGAGCTAAAATTTTTTCAGCTTCTTCTAAATTGTGGTTTTCTTGACTATAAATACCCCAAGGTATTGCTGTTAGCCAATCTAAATATCCTCTTACTACGCTATATTCAGCTGATTGCATGTCTAAAACGCTTAATTTCTCAAGTTCTTCTGTAATCACTTTCATAACATCAGAAGGGACAACTCTTTCTTTTAATCTTGCCTCGAATTTTTCTCGATCAAGCGATTTATCATCTCGCTCAATTCCCAATTCTTTTTTAATTGTTTTAAGCTGTTCTCTTAAGAAAAAATCTTTTTGGCTTTTATTAATCGTTGCTTCGATTTTTTGGTTGATATTGTGTTGTAAGATACTAATATCGAGCTCTTTTTTAAGTAAAATCAAGGCTTTATCGATACGTTTTCGAATATCAAATGTTTCTAAAACATCTTGCAACTCTTCTCTAGAAGCAGTTGTCAAAGCAACAGCGAAGTCAGCCAACTTACCAGGTTCTGTAAAGTCAGAATGTCCTAAGAAGATTTGAAGCTCTTCTTTAAAAAGAGGATTGAGTTTTAAAAGTTCTTTAATAGTTGAAAGAATACTAATAGCATAAGCTTTTAATTCGGTGGTCAGAATAGGATCATCTTCTATATAGCTAACATTGGCTTTAAGAGTTTTTGTTTCTAAGGTGGGTTTTTCAATTTTAATTCGTCGTTCCATGTTCAGGATAACTTGCGCACCTCCTTGTTCCATGGGAATAATTCTCAAAACTCTAGCCAATACACCAATTTGATAAAGGTCGGAGAATCCCACCTTATAAATTTCTGCTTGTTCAGAACGCGTTAGTACTAAACCCACACATTTGTGATCAGATTTAGCAACAACCTTTAATACCTCGTAAAAAGGACCTGGCTCAATGACTAAAGGGGCTGCCATTCCAGGAAAGAAAGGACGACGTAAAAGAGGAAAAACATGAACTTGTTCTGGAAGCTGTCCATTTTTTTTACTAAGCTGATTATCTTCCAGGGAATTCAAAGCATTTTCAAATTCTGTTTCTAGTGCGTCAATTGGTTCTTCCAGCATTTAGCATCCTAATAAAGAAAGTTAATGGATTTCTTTCTAAACATTTAGTTTATTTTTGGGAGTGTATTTTTCCCTATAAAGATAAGTGTTGAATATCTAGAAATCTCTGTTTAAGTAACTAAAACAGCGATTTGTCATGATTTTGCATTAACGACGTAATTTTCCAACTTAGTCAGTTTACAGATTTAAGACTAATTATTCAATCTTAGGAGATAACTTCACAAATTTTCTTGTAAAAATGGGTTGGATTTTTATAGCTGTTTGATTGCCAAGTTGTTCACGTTGAGTGTCTGATAAAAAAGATTTGTTTATAATTTGAAAATTGTTTATGGAGATCTAAACCAGGCAATCCTTTTCAAAAAGGCCTAGTAAAGTTAACAACATAAATTTGAGATAGAAGAAATTGCTATGGAAATACATAGAATAAGCCTATTAAAAGCCTAGGGTGAACTATTGTTTGATCCAATTCATCAAATTATTTTCTATAATAACAGGATAATAAATTTTTAAATAAAAAAAGTTTTCATCCAATTTTTTTTAGATCAGAATTTAAAGCTTTTTAGGAAGAAAAGCGATTTTGGATGATATTAAAGTTAAAGCTGCTGCTTAAGTTTTTAACCATAGTAGCTACCCAATTAATTTTAAATGATCCAGTTTGTCAAAACTTTTGTTAGACGAGCTTATAAAAAACCAAATTTTTTTTCTAAAATAGCTAATTTTATAAAAAATAATTAGGCAAATATTTCTTAATATTTTTTCGATTTAATTAAGGATAGAAAAAATGGAACCTCTTGGTCATTCGCAAACAGTTTCTACAAAAATGCCTCAAATAATTTGGAAAGTAAAACGTTATGATGCATTACTAGAACAAATCTTGGAAAATTTTAAAAATTATTTAATATCTCAAGAATCTTTACTTAATTGGATTGCCCATGATTTTAATAATATCAATTTACAAAATACAATAATCCCCATTATTAAACATTTGTTTGTTAATAGACTAAAAAAACCTGATCGATCTAATTCTGAATATTTAAATTTTCAACGAGAGCACTACAAAAAATTTTTAAAAATTCTAAGAACAGCTGTGGAATGGTCCGAACTGAATCGCAATGAAGCAGTAACTGAACATGTGTTTGCATTTTGTCATATTCTTTATACTGAAACACATTTTAATCATTGTACCCAAATTATTTTTAGGACGTTTATTCAATTAGGCACTGCGAAGCTTAGCAAAGAAAAGGTAAAATATCCCCTTCCATATGTAAAAGGATTTGACAAACATCCGATGGTAAGAGGATTGGAGGTTCAATATCAAAGAATTGCTTCAGTTGACGACTCTGTACAGACAACGAGTGTTTTTACTCGCACAACAAATAGTTTGATTGGTTACATGAATGGGATTAGCCTTTATGATTTTGACCCCAATATGCAATCTAATCCTATGCATCTTCTCATGAATTTAACAATTAATATTCAAGGTCAAACTTTTTGTATTAAAAATTTAGCATTAGGTTCTCCAACGATCGAAAATGGATCGGGTATAGCAACCATTAATCCTGAAATGAGGGGTTTACTTTCCTATTATCGACAAAAAGAAGTTGCGTGTGGGCTTTTGTATCTGAATTACCAAAATTGTCGCAATCAAGCTAGTCGATTAGCTGCAGATGAAAAGCCTCGTTGCCTTGCTATTCATGATTTAGGCGAACAATTTAAAGAATTTTATGTTCTCACATTATCTCACAATAGCCCTTTTTATGAGCAAATCGGCCATGATATTGAAGATTTAACTGCAAGCTCAGTAAAAAGTAAAATTTGGGCAGATTTATGTACAACAGGTTCTGAAGTATTTAAGTATTATTTACCATTGGATCATGGGTTATCAGAGTGGGTGAAAGCCACTTTAAATCTTGTTCATGCCACGGAATTTGATAAATGCAAAGCTTTTACAGAAGACACTTTAAAGATATTTATTGAAAAGTTTCATTATACATTAATTATTAATGCAAAAACTTGTTTTGGTCTTGCTTTGGGATACTCTATCTACCAACCTGGATCTTTTTTTAAAAAACATTTGATCACCGAAATATTTGATGGAAATCCTGAAGAAACAGGATATTGGATTCCTCAAAAATTAGTAGAGACAACGGATTTAAGAAATTTTGGGATTAAATTAGCAGATCACATTCATTCAATTATTTTTCATAATAGAGATGATTTAAGCCCCAGTGAAAGGCGTATATTCCTTAGTTTCTTCTATAATTATTTGACGAATTGTTGTTTAATTCGTTTACAACCAAAGGCGATGGCTGGCGTTTGTAAAGGTAGAATTGATCGAGGTGTCGCGCGCATGGGCGCATTAATTGCTGAAATGATTATTCTGAAAGACCAAGAAAACGACCCACAAACAATTGAATTTTTTGAAATGCTACTTTTGGTTCGATCCCTTATTGTACGTAAAAGAGTTATTAAACGTGAAAGGTTATTAGAGCTAATTGAGTTTCTTCAATTTCTGCATGATCATAAATTACAAGTTAAAAAACTTTTTAAAGCTGTTTTTCCAGACGTATCCATCAACTATGATTTACTTTTATCTAAGCCAGAAACTGACTTAAAAAATGTTTTTGAAGACCACTATTTTTTAGTCATATTGATTGAAATTATTTTGCCAGATTTATTAGAAGAGGAAAATTTCTTAAAATTTCTCATAGAATTTGCAAAGGAGTCAACTGAAGAATTAGGTTCTGATAGGAGATTCCCACAGGTTTTAAAAAATTTTATCTTAGATAAAGAATTCTTAAATAACCCAAAAAAATCTACATATACACTCCTAAATAAGCTACAACGTTATCCAATCTTTGTCAAAGAGTTATTTAAAGAATTAATCAAACGAGACATGCTTGAATCAACCATTGAATAAAAGTTTGTTGATTAAGAGGAAAGATAATTTTTGTAATAATTAATATTTAAGGTAACATATGCTAGGTTTGAGTTCTATATTTTCAAAAACAGAGTCTGCTTATTTGGAAGGTTGTAAAGAGCTAGAATGGAAAGTTGTTCGTTATGAAGAGTTGATTAAACAACAGATAGAGATTCTTGGAAAACTTTTACTAAAAACAGACGGATTAATTGAATATGTAGTTGAACACATCTCCAATGAAAACGTAAAAAATACGTTGTTTCCTATCATTCAACATTTATTTTCTCAAACGTTTTCTCAAGAAACTTCTAGATTTAATGAAATTTATTTAGATCAAAAAAGACAGTCATATAAAAAATTTATTTCCCTTCTTAGAAAAGCTCTCGATTATTTTGAAAAAAATCGACATGAGCTCATTGCTAGAAATGTTTTAACTTTAGGCTATAAATTTTATTCCCAAATTCGTTTCAATAATTGCGGCACTGAAATTTTTAATAATTTAATGGAATTTGGGAAAAAAGCAACTCTTGAACAACCTAAAATTTTTACAATAGTACCTAATGATAGCCGTTACAAGCTAATCTTCGGATTAGAAATTATTCGTCAGCGAATGCTAGAATTAGAAAAAAATTCTGTATTGACGGCAACCTTGTTTGGTCGATATCAAGATCAATATAAATCTTCTGGAAAATTATTTTTTGGTTTATTTGATCCCCATATACAAGGAAATTTTGTTTCTTTAAAAAGAAAGATTTGTGTTTATCAACCGGCAAACCAATTTTGTGTTAAAAATTTGATGATGCCTTCTCCAACTATTGAAACAGGTGGTCCTGTCTCAATAAATTCAGAAATGCGTGCTTTTCTAACTCTGTGTCGAGAAAAGCAAAAAACGATCCTTTATATTAACTGTCAGGACAGATGTCCAAGCGTAGGATTGATAGCAGGAGATGACTCTTATCGTTGTCAAACTATTGAATCATTAGCAGAAGAATTTGTAAATACTTTATTTTTAATTACTTTAACCCATGATCACCCTTTTTATGAGCAAATAGGGCATCAAATAGACACATTAAATAGTCAGCTGGTCAAAAAGGCTATATTTGATCAAATTTTTAATCCTAATTTTCGTCAATTTGAGAATTATATACTGCCTACAGAGGAGATAAAAAAATGGATGGTAATTACTTTTGATGTGATTCATGCAAAAAAATTTAGCAACTGTGATTATTTTTCGGATGCACAAGAACGTGATTTTTTTATTGAAGAATGTCATCTAGCATTAATACAAAATGAAGAAATGCTTCGATTAGGGTATTCAATTTATCAAGATACAGAGCATTTTAAAAAAGAATTATTAAGGCAAATCTTTATAGAGGATAAGCAAAAAAGTGGGAACTCCGTACCAGAAAAAATGGTTCTTATAAAAGAAGGTCAAAAATATAGATTTAATCTAAAACACTGGTGCTTGATATTAACGGATCAAATTCATGACGTGTTATTCAATAAACAAAAAGTTCTTTCTCCAAAAGAAAAACGAATTTTTATTCGCCTTTTTTATAACTATCTAACCATGCAGTTATTAGTTTTTATTGAACCTAAATTTCTAAATATAAGTTCTACAAATTCAACCGATAGATCTATTAGCTTTGAAGAAATGTTTGCGCATGAGTTGATAGTGAAGGAATTGGAAAATAATCCTGAGATGATAGCTCACTTTGAAATGTCTATCCATTTGCGTGCTATGATGATTTGTAAAAGAGCTGTTGGCGAAAAGCAATTGAATCGACTTTTAGAAACAATTTTATTTATGCTTGATCACAAAGACCAAATAAAAACATTATTTGCAAAAGTATTTCCGAATGTAAATTTTGAAAATGATATATTAGAGAAAACGAAAAAATCTTCACTTCCAAGCTTATTTCAAAAGGAACAATTTAAAAATTTTCAAATGGAGCATATTTTACCAGAATTGATGAAATCTAAAGAATTTCAAAAATATTTAAAAGAAACTGTTTTTTCGGTTTTTTTAGGAAATGAAAAGTTTCGAGAAATTTTTCAGTCCGAAACATTTAAATATTATTTGGGAAAAACTGTGAATTTGCCTGATTTGAATGATGAGCATGCAATTAATGAATTTTTACAAACTCAAGCTCAAGTTATTGATTCAGCATTAGCAAGCCCTGATTGTCAAACACTTTTAATCCAAGCATTTTTAAAGGAAACCGCTTTTTTAAAAGAATATTTAGAAACATTTATTTTGCAACAAATCAAAAATATTAAATATTAGCTGTTTAAAAGCGATTTTTTTTGATTAGAATGAAATTTGAATGCCTTAACAAATATTTAAATTGATTGTTAGATGAAAATTTTCCAATTTTTAATCCTTTTCTTTCGAATTTTAATTATCTATCCTTAAAATAAGTATTTTTGGAATGAAGCCAAAGATATTTACTCAATAAATTTATAACACAGTTGACTCATTGGCAATGGAGAAAGAATGTTCAATACACAGGCTATAAAAGCCCTTGCGCATTACCGTCGACTAGCTGAACAGAAAGAAGAAGAGCAGCTATTTATGCATGCTGCATTTTCTAAAGACCATTGTCGGCAAGGGGGCTCCGAAAATGATCATCGTATGCCTTATAAAAGAGATGTCGATCGTATTATTCATTCAAAAGCCTACTCCCGGTATGTTGATAAAACACAAGTTGTGTATTTAGTTAACAATGACCACATTACGCATCGCAGCTTGCATGTGCAACTTGTCAGTAATTTTGCCAGAGGAATTGCAGAAATATTAGGATTAAATTTAGATTTAGTAGAAGCTATAGCACTTGGGCATGATGTGGGACATCCACCTTTTGGACATGAAGGTGAAGACTACCTTTCTGCTTTATCTATAGAGTATGGAAATGGTCCTTTTTGTCATGCTTTACAGTCTTGCCGTTTATTCACCGAATTAGAACCTCTTAATTTAGGGTTGGCAGTTTATGACGGTTTTTTGAGCCATGATGGAGCAATGGCTGGAGCTTTTTTAAAACCTAAATTTGGTAAAACTTGGCAAGATCATTTAGACGAGAGAGAACAGAAAAAAAGAAACCTTGATTTGAATATCATGCCAGGTACTTTAGAGGGATGTTTAGTCAAGCTTTGCGATACAATGAGTTATGTCGGTCGTGACATTGAAGATGCCATCAATTTAGGTATTTTAAAAAGAAAAGATATCCCTGCTACCTGTTTGGGAATCACTAATAAAGATATCTTAAGCTATTTAGCAGCAGATGTCATTCAAAATAGTTATCATAAAGAATATATTACTATTTCAAAAGAAGCTTTTGAAGCTTTAAAAATACTCCGCCAATTTAATTTTCAATCTATTTACGTACATCCCCAATTAAAGGTAGAATCTTCAAAAATTAAGTGTAGTTATCGAATTTTGTTTGAATGGCTTCTTCAAAATTTGGAAGCAAATCGAGAAGAAAGTTATGTATGGAAACACTACTTAAAAAAACGGACTGAAAATTATTTATCCCAAGCCAACTCTGTTCAAATGATCGTAGATTATATATCAGGAATGACAGACAACTTTTTTGTTCGTACCTTAGAAAAAATTATTGTTCCTAGTAAAATCGAGATTGACAAATGAGCCGTTTTTTATTGATTGAAACAAGTACGGAAAGAGGGGTTTTTGGCCTTTCACAAGATGAAAAAATTCTTTTCTGTGAAGAACTACCTTTTGGAACGACTCAGTCTCGTTTTTTGATGCCTCGATTGGCTGAGTTTATTCAACAGAATTCCTTACGCTCTGAAGATTTAACTTTTATTGGCATAGGGACTGGGCCTGGCTCTTATACGGGAATTCGTGTAGGTATGGCTGTGGCTCAAGCTTTGTCTTATAGTTGGAAAATACCTCTTGTCGGCGTGTCAAGTCTAGATGGTTTTGTTCCATCTAAAAAAAATGTTCCTTTTGCAGCTATCATTGATGCTCGAATTGGAGGTGCTTATGTACGCAAAGGCATATTAACTGACCAAGGGATTGATTATTTATGTGAACCCTCGATTTACTCTCTTGCAGAGTTGGGAACTTTTTTAAAGGATGTCAAAATTTTAGTGACTCCTTTCTTTCAATCATTGAAATTAAAATTAGAGAAGCAATATCCAGACCTAACATGGACCTGGGAGGAAAAAGCCCCCTCCTTAGGTGCTTTAGCTCATAGAATGAATCTGGCTTATCGAAATGAAGCTTGGACAAATAAGGGGCATTTAGAGCTTTTATATTTAAAAGAAACGGAAGCTGAACGAAAAAAAAATAAATCATCAACTTAACTAAGCTCTTCTTTTTAACGTTAAATTATTCTTTGAATATTCAAATTTATCTCCTGCTTTTTGCAAGAAGTCTATTGATTAATATCCTCTATTTCAGGTAGCATAATCGCTATCTGTGTAAGAAAAAGATAAGTATTGACTGGCAAATCTTTGAAAAAAGGTTCATTCCAGCAAATTTAACACTTAGAAATTAGGAAACAACTCAATGTCACTTGTAAAAGTCCGTATAGGCGACTCAATAGATAAAGCTCTCCGTGCCTTGAAGAAACGTCTTGATAAAGAAGGAGTTATGAAGTCTGTAAAAGCACATCGTTTTTATTCTAAACCTTCTATCAAAAAACGTGCTAAATCTAAAGCTGCTTTAAAATATAAGAAACAACGTTAAGAGCCTTACGCTTACAAAGCTTACGCCCTTATGATGCATAAATAATTATTCTATAAGGGTATCAATTTTACCTTAAATATTAATATTTAGTTGTTTAAGGTATTTAACCTTTTTTAGAAAATTTTTCGTAGTATTTTATTGCGAAAATTCAAAAAATTAATCCTTCAAAATAAAGTAGTAGATCTTATGGCTGACTATTACGAAATTCTAGAAGTTGCACGTGGTGCAACTCCCGAAGAAATCAAAAAAGCATACCGAAAAAAGGCTGTTCAGTATCATCCTGACAAAAATCCCGGTGATGCAGATGCTGAAAAACGATTTAAAGAAATATCGGAAGCTTACGAAGTTTTAAGCGACGAAAAAAAACGACAAGTTTACGACCGTTACGGCAAAGAAGCTTTGCAAGGAGCCGCTGGTGGTGGACAAGGTTTTTCATCCATGGACGAAGCTCTGCGAACCTTTATGGGTGCGTTTGGAATGGGTGGAGGCGGAGAAAGTATTTTCGACTTTTTTGGCGGTGGAAATGGAGCTGAATTTGGAGGTCGAGAAGGAAGTAGAGGGGCTCGTCAAGGAGCCAGCAAACGCGTTAACATTAACGTCTCCTTTGAAGAAGCGGTCAAAGGTGTCGATAAAGAGCTTGTGATTTCTAACTACGCAATTTGTAATGTTTGCAATGGTAAAGGCTCCTCCTCATCACAAGGAATTAAAACCTGTAGTGAATGTAAAGGCAGAGGTCAAGTTTTTGAACAAAGAGGTTTCTTTAGCATGACAATGGCTTGTCCAAAATGTCATGGAGAAGGAAAAGTTATTACCGACCCTTGTAAAAACTGCAAAGGACAAGGTGCTGTTAAAGAAAAACAACACATTAAAGTTCATATTCCGGCTGGTGTAGATAGCGGAATGCGTTTAAAAATGAGCGGGTATGGTGATGTAGGACAACATGGTGGTCCTGCAGGAGACTTATATGTGTTCATCAATGTAGAACCACATGAGATTTTCGAGCGAGAAGGGAACGATATTTTATTAGATTTACCCATTAGTTTTGCTGAAGCTGCCCTTGGTTGTAAAAAAGAAGTGCCGTCTTTGACCAATCGAGCGTGCCGTATTACCATTCCGGAAGGAACGCAAAATGGAAAAATTTTCCGAGTAAAGGGTGAAGGATTTCCCAATGTACACGGACATGGAAAAGGAGATTTACTAGTACGTATATTTGTCGAAACACCCACTCGTTTAAGCGAGCGTCAAAAAGAGCTTTTACAAGAATTCAGTGAACTTGAAGGACCCAATAATCTTCCTAAAAGGAAAAGCTTTCTAGATAAAATTAAAGATTTTTTTTCACCGAACTAATTATTTTAATTCAGCATCGATAGTCGAACCATCGATGCTGAGTTTAGCACCTAGATAACCAGCATATAGATAAATCAATAGATTTCAAAAATCGTGCGTTTCCCAAAAAAAGTTATTGATTAACGGCTAGCATAGTTAGAAAAAAATCGGCTTACTGATTTTTTCTTGTGATGCTACGCACATTTCTATATCAATCCCATGATTTTGTAAAACTCCTTTTACCACACCTAAAGCCGTTTCAGGACTATTACATTCATTTGATAGATGAGCTAAATGAACATGTCTAAGTTTTGGATGATAAATCTGAGAGAGTAAAATGCCGCAAGCCTCATTAGATAAATGTCCACTACGACTAAGGACACGTTGTTTATAAATCATTGGTCGAGGAGAGGCGTGTACCATAGAAGGTTGATGGTTAGATTCAAGATATAAGTAATCACATCCTTGAAGTTTAGCTTGAACAAGAGAGGTTGCAAAACCAAGATCAGTACAAAATCCAAGTTTTAGATCATTCAAACGAATTGTAAATGCTACCGGATCAATCGTATCATGCTGAATCGTAAAAGGATGAACTTCAATGTCTTTAAATTCAAAAGTTTCTCCAGTAGAGAAAATCTTAAATTTTGGACAATTGCGAAATGCTTCAACAATACCTTTGGCTGTTTCATGATTGGCTAAAACAGGGATTCCTAATTTATAAGCGAGTACTTTTAATCCTTGGATATGATCAGAGTGTTCATGAGTAATTAAAATTGCATCGATATCAGAAATATCAACATTAATTTCTGCAAGGCGGTTTTGAATGGCTTTGGCACTTATACCCGCATCAATAAGAACTTTAGTTTGAGAGGTGCCGAGATAGATACAGTTTCCTTTGGATCCTGATGCGAGTGGGCAAAATCCCTTCATAATCACCTAGTTTTAATCATTTAAACAGTCATTTATCAGAAAGGCGGATTTATAACATATTTAAAGATTAGTTTTCTTGCGAAATTTACTTCAATGCATTATTCATGATTAATTAAAGACGAGAACCTCAAGTTTTCTCAGAATTTAATTTTTGGCTGTTTACTTAAGTCTGAGTTTTAATTTTTTAGTTAGAAATCACTTAAAGGTTAGTAGGTTTTTTTTGATTAACTCATCGCAGAATAAAAAATTTATTCAGAATTTAAATGCAAGCCATGATTTAATCCAATTTGAATGAAGACATTTTAGAGGCGAAACAGAGTAGTCCATTCAAGTTATTCCATCCTTATCACATTGGACTTAATAAAATCTGAAGAGCACAAATAAAATTGATCATTCCATTAATTCTGCATCTACTAAGTCATCTTCTTCGGATACCGACTTTGCAGCATAAATTTTACGTGGTCGGCTACCTTCCGCAGGTCCGACAATGCCTTGCATTTCTAGCTGGTCCATTAAACTCGCTGCTCGTGCATATCCAATTTTTAGTTTTCTTTGAAGGAAGGTGGTAGAGGCATTTCCTGTACTCAAAATAATATCTTTAGCTTGTTCATATAAACTATCTAGTTCAAGACCTTGTTCTAAGCCATTAACTAGGCCATCCAAACTCGCATGGTATTGATCAAATGATTGGATAACATAGTTAGGAGGAGCTTGATCACAAATATGTTGAACAACAGCTAAAATGTCTTCGTCTCTGACAAACGCTCCTTGTGCACGTGTTAAATGAGACGAACCTGGAGGAAGGAAAAGCATGTCGCCATTGCCCAATAAAGTTTCGGCGCCTGTTTCATCAAGAACAATTTGACTATTAACACGGCTAGCGACTTTGAAGGAAATTCGGGTTGGAAAGTTAGCTTTAATTAAACCTGTAATAACTTCTCGAGAAGGCCGTTGAGTGGCTAAAATTAAATGAATACCTACGGCACGGGCCATTTGAGCAATACGGGCAATCGGTGTTTCAATATCATTGCTAGCAACCATCATTAAGTCGGCTAATTCGTCAATAATCCCTACAATAAATGGCATATGTGTAGGGATTTCCCTTCCTAAATTAGCTTCTTGCTCTTGATTAATTGTTCGTTTATTAAAAGTATCGATATTACGCACCCCCACCAATTTGAGAACCTCGTAACGGCTTTCCATTTCTTTCACGAGCCAATTTAAAGCAGCAGCAGCTCCTTGAGGTTCTGTGATAACAGGAGCAAGCATATGAGGTAAACGCGTATAAGGAGTGAGTTCCACTTTTTTAGGATCGACCATAATCAATTTGATTTGATCAGGTTTGGCATTTAAAACAATGGACATAACAATTGTGTTTATACAAACCGATTTTCCAGAACCTGTGGCTCCTGCAATAATGCAATGAGGCATTTTTGCAAGATCACTCATAACATAATCGCCATTAACAGCTTTTCCAAGTAGAATAGGAATATTAAGTTTTTGTGTTCCTTGTTGATAAGCTAATAGCATATCTTTAAAACCTACTTCTTGAGGTTGTGCATTAGGAACCTCTATTCCAACAGCTGCTTTGCCTGGAATGGGGGCAATAATTCGAATCGATTTTGCTTCCATGTTTAAGGCTATATCGTTGTCGAGAGTTTTTATTTTTTGAACTTTGACTCCGATCGCTGGATGGACTTCAAAAGAAGTGATAGTTGGGCCACAATTAATTTGACCAACCTTTGCCTCTATTCCAAAGCTAAGTAATGTTTCTTCTAAAACTTCTGCTTGTCTTTTCAAATCTTTTTTTAAAGAAGATTGATCGATCTTTTTAGGATTTGTCAAAAGAGTGAGGGACGGGAGATTATAGTTTGTGAAATCTCCATTATAAACGCTTTGTGCGACTAAAGCAGCTTCGCGTTTACGAAGTTTGGGATCGCTGATCTCCTTGGAAAGTTCGGGTCGTTTAAAAGCTTCACGATGATCAGATTCAAGATAATTTTCTAAAGATTCTTTTTTTCTTGGACGAGCCAAAGTTTGTGTTTCAATTATTTCTTCTTGAAAGTCGTCATCCGTTTGTTCTTTCCTTGAAAGTGATGGTCGAACTTTAAGATTTTGTTCGGGTTGAATGGCTAATAAATCTGAAGGGGCTTTTGGGTTTCCTTCTTGAAAATGCGTTGTAGGAATGCGAAGTTTCACAAAACGAAGGAAGTCACTGTCAGATTCTTCTAGAGATTTTTTCTCCTCTTTACTTTCTTTTTTTTCTAACATTGATGTTTCTTCAGCTTTGTTTACAGTTGGATTACGATTAGCCCATTCTTTTTTAAATCTATCAAAAATCTTTTGAAAAAGAGGAAGGAGGCGAATTTTAAATAAAAAAAGGAGACTTGCGATAAGTGTACTTGAAAAAATAAGAGCAACGCCAACTGTGTTAAAAATATGATTTAAATTGAAAGAAGGTAAATCTTGGTAAAGAAAAAAGAAAGGAGCTCCTCCTAAGTGGTATCGCATAGATTTAATCCATAAGCCTGGATAAAAAGTGCGACCAATAAAATCTCCAAAAGTTGGGTAGTCACTTTCAATTAGACTCAGGAGCATACTCGTTGAGATTAGCGTTATGGCTACGTAAATATTTTTTAACCAGACAAAATGAAGATTTTTACTGAATAATTGTCTCCAACCCATCCAGCCAATATAAAAAACTAGAAAGTAACTAGATAAACCAAGGAATGCATGTAGAATCCATCCTAATTTATCACCCATGACTCCTAATAGATTTTTTGAGTCGGGAGCAATTGCATAACTCATCAAACTAAGTAATAGAATTACTGCGAACGAAAGGGAAAGAAACCCTTTTGTTTCAGTAGTCATTAAAGAAACGGCTTCTTCTGTATAAACATTCTTTTGTTTTTTTTTAGATGATTTAGTCTTTTTTGCCATGATATTCGCCTTTACATCTGAAAATAAAGAGTTGTAGCTATTCCAATGAATAGGCAATACCAAGCAAAGTAAACCCATTTATCTTGCGTCATCATTTGTATGACGGCCCATAATGAGGCACAACCAATCATAAAAGAAGTGAGAAAACCTGTTAGAAATTGTCCTATTTCTATTGGAGGAATTTCTGAAGCTGGTAACTTTAGAAATTGCCAAATCTCTAAAAATGTTCCGCCTAGAATCGCTGGAATAGCTAATAAAAATGAAAATTGGATTGCGTCTTGTTTATCCCAGCCAAGCAATCTGGCAGCTGAGATAGTAGCTCCACTACGAGAAATACCTGGTAAAACTGCCACGGCTTGAAATAATCCAATCGTTAAACAATCTCTCAATAGATGTTTTTTTTGCATATGCAAGCGAAAGTAAACACCAGAAAAAAGCAAAACAGCAGAAAAAAGAAAGCATAGTCCTAAATATTGAGGTTGATCAAATGTTGCTTTGATAGGTTTTAAAATCAAAACAAGGGGAAATAAAGGGAGAGTTCCTAAGATAACGTGAAAGATGTGATTGCGCTCTGTTATTAAACTTTGTTTTATCTGTGGCAAGAACATATAGAGAATAGATCCTAAAGTTCCTAAATGACAAATAAGGTTAAACAATACGTAGCTTTGAAGTTTTTCAAACCCTAGGAAATACTGTGCTAATTCAAGATGGCCAGACGAGCTAATTGGTAAAAATTCTGTCACGCCTTGAATAAGACCTAAAAAAAAGGCTTCCCATATTGTCATAAAAAATCCAGAAGAAAGGCTTTACATTTCGTTTGATAAACGAATTAATTGTGAATAAAATTAGTGTATACCATTCCCAAAAAATAAACACACAAATTTATAAGAGTGAAATTTCGGAAGTTATTTTAAGATAAAAAGAGGGCGATCGACGGGATTCGAACCCGCGACATTTGGAACCACAATCCAACGCTCTAACCAACTGAGCTACGACCGCCATTGAAGATACAATATTTTTAGTTAAAGGTTCCATTTTAGTCAATAAAAAAAATTAAGATGTTTGCTAAATTTATTCCTGCTAATAATTTTTCGAAACGTCATCCAGAAGTTTATAAACTTCTAAAAAAAAAGCCATTTTGCTTCATAGTTTTCTTCTGAGATTTCTTCGTAAAATTGATTGTTAATGATTAATAGTGTTAACAATAAACTCAAGTAACCTATGAGGAAATAAGGATTTATAAATTCCATCTCGATGTAATGATCAATAAAATCAGGCATTTGATAAGTTAATTTGAGAACAAATCCTGTATAAATATCATTAAGAAAAACAATTCCTTTTCCTATAAGGGGAATAAAAGACAAAAATGCTCCTAAAAATAGTAATACTAAGGAAATAGAAACTAAAAAAGGGAAAAAGAGATTATAAAATAATCCGATAACGGGAAACTGCTGAAATAAATAAAGCGTCATTGGTAATGCGACTAAATTAACGGCAATTGTAAGAGCTAGAACCTGTTTGAATAAAGTTAAAATCAAATATCCATGCTGATTCCATCCATCCATTTCAATAACTTGGTTTAAGCGTTTTTTAGAAATCCAACGATCTAGCCATCGACTAGCAGGCTGATGGCCTAGTAAAATGGATGCGGTAATGAAAAAGCTTAATTGAAAACCTACTGTATTTAGTAAAGAAGGGTCGATGAACAAAACCCCTATGATAGCGATTCCAAGATTGTTAAGAGGTGTAGATTGTTTTTCAAAAATGTCGCTCAAAATGACTAATGAGCTCATAATCCAAGCTCGAACGACAGAGGCGTTGAAGCCTAGAAAGGTAAAGTAGATAGCTAAAAACACTAAAAGTAAAATAGCCTGTATTTTTCGAGGGAAAAGTAGGCGAAGTAAAAAGCTGAGTAAACCAGCCAACATAGCAAAATGAAATCCTGAAATCGCTAGAAGATGTTGAAGACCAAAGCGCGAAAACTCCTCTTTAACCCATGAAACTTTCATTTCTCCTGTTGCTAACCCTGCTAAAAAAAAGCCAGTGATAGAGTTATTAAATTGTTTGCGAATCCATTCAGCAGTTTTCTTTTTCCATTGAAAGCGGTGTTCAGTAAATCCCCAATTTTCTTTTAAACCGAGCCACGGTTCTAGATTAGAAATTTTTAGTCGATAATCTCCTTTTCCCGGTTTAGATAATTTACCATGCACAATATATTCTCGTTGCGCTAAAGGCCGTTGAAGAAAGCCGCTTTGAGGGATAGAAACAATACATTTAATTTGTTTTGCAATTGAATGATGCGGTGAGGAATCGGGGAAAAAATCCAAAAGAGTGCAGTGAAAATTCCATTGTGTTCCAAAAGGAGAGCGCTGTTTATCTAATGAATCAATTGATAAATGAGCTTTTCCTATTAATCCTTTATCAGGAAGATGAGGAAATTCATAAGAAACCGCTAGAAAAAAATAAATTAATATAAACAGCAAGAGATTTAATGCAAATAATGGACGTATGAATGGATGATAAAAAAGATTAATGCAAAATGGGGTCCAAAAGAATAAGCTTGGAATGAGTACTAAAGTAAAAGAATGAAAAAATGCATATGCCCCTAATATCAAAGAAATTGAATGGAAAAGAGCAGGATGTTTGAGCCAAAAAAAGAGTAACCGATCTAGCATGTTTATATTTTTAGATGTATTAAAAATATTTTTTAGTCTGAGGAAAAATCATAAACTTGATAATAATTATTATAAAAGTAATTCTTCTGCAATTTGACTACTCATCGGAATGTTGATTCTTTTAATTTGAAATCATTTGAAAAATTTCAAAACTGCGGTTAATTAAGACAAATGCAATAGATAGACAATTTTCATTTATCTAAGAGATAATCAAGGATTATTTAATTATGGATCGACATGTTAAAGAGCATTATAGTTGTTACTCAGAAGAGTCACCTCAAGGACATTTTCATTGTGTCATTGAGTTAAATGAAAATCCTATGATTGATTGGCAAGAGGCATCTGAAATAGCTCCTAATTTGACTAGAGGCTGGTATGAATTGGCACAATTGCCTGTTCAAGATCGAATTGAATTTACAAAAGAATTTTGGTTAACAAAGCTGCCTTATCATCCTTCTTTAAACGAATTTTTAAATAAATTTTTTATTAGGGTTGATAATATTGGGATTTTTTTAACTCAGCAGAAGTATGAAGATTCATTTGAAGTCAGTTTTGTTTACAGTCTTATCAATGACGGAGGATTTTTTCATGGTGGCATACCTGCTAGTGAACAAGAAATTAATGCTTTGCAAAAAGTGTTTCCAAACTATATTCTTCCTTCTGATTTCTTGGCTTTTCTGCAAATACATAACGGATTTGCCAAGTTAACAGATACAGGAATCATCAAATCAATTGAAATGGCTAATGCGTATGAAGTTTTGCAAAAGCTATTAGAAAAAGAGAGTCCCATGACAACAACTAAAGGAGTTGTGGTCTATCCTCGTTCGATTATACCCTTTTACCAATCATTTGGGATGCCTTTTTTTCAATGTTTTTGGGGAGAATGGTATCCAGATCATGAAATGGGTAATGTTTATTATTCGAATTCGGCAAAAACTATTTTAGATTGTGCGAAGCTGGATGATTGCGCAGAAACAATGGCTTTTGCAACGTTTACTGAGTGGTTAATGTTCTACCTTGAAAAAATCGACTAATTTGGCTCATGTATTTAGTTAAAAAATTATATGAAGAACACGCAAAAAAACTTGGACTTGAGTTGACTGCGGGTAAAAATGGGATAAATAGACGCATTAAAGTTCCAGAGGCTCAAAGACCTGGATTGAGCTTAAGCGGATATCTTAAGTATTATGCTGAAAAGCGAATTCTTATTTTCGGTAAAGTAGAGATCGAGTATATCCGAGATTTAGATTCTCAAATTCGCATAGAACGTCTGGAAGCAATTGTTAAGCAAAATACTCCGGCGGTGATAGTGAGTAGGCGTTATCGTCCCCCGAAAGAGCTGCGTGCTATTTGTGAAAAATTAAATATTCCTCTTTTTCGTACAAATTTATCTACCATGAATTTGATGAGCCAATTAACACTACTTTTAACAGAAGAATTTGCTCCTAGTGTTAGTTGTCACGGATCTCTTGTTGAGGTATTTGGAGTGGGTGTTTTAATTCAAGGGGATTCTTCTGTAGGTAAAAGCGAGGCTGCTCTTGGTTTAATTGAAAGAGGGCATCGCCTTATTTCAGATGATATCGTGAAAGTAAAAAAGAAAGAAGGGACATATTTAGAAGGTTCTGGAGTTGCTTTAACGCGCCATCATATGGAAATTAGAGGAATTGGGATTATTAATGTTGCTAATCTTTATGGAGCAGTTTGCGTAAGAGATCAAAAAAGTATTGATATTGTTGTCCGATTAGAGGCATGGCATGATGAACATTTTTATGATCGGATTGGTTTAGACGAAAAATTTACAAAAATTCTAGATGTAAAACTTCCGTATTTAACTTTACCTGTTAAGCCAGGACGAGATGTTGTTTTATTACTAGAAACCATGGCTTTAAATCATCGATTGAAAAATATGGGTTATAACTCGGCTCAAGAATTTACGACAAAAGTATTAGAATTAACGACATCTAAAGTCAGAAACAAAATTTTACCTTAAGGATGCAACTACATTCTAAAAACCAAGGAAAAATTGTGAAACTCGTTTGTAAAGTACAAGTAAAAAATCGCATGGGTCTTCATACGCGACCAGCAACCACGATTGTTAAATTATTGCAAAATTGTAAGAGTGATGTTTATTTTACACACAAACAAGAAACAATTAATGCGAAGAGTATTTTGAGTATTCTCATGTTAGCTGCTAGAAAAAATTCTAAAATTACAATAGCAGTGGAAGGGGAAGATGCAAATGACACCATGGATAAACTGATTGAGGCGTTTGAGTCTCAATTCGGAGAGTAAGTAATGCAGCTCAAGGCTGAAGAGATTATTTTAAAAGGCTCTCCCATCTGCCGTGGCATTGCAATTGGTCAAACATATTTTCTCGATCGTGATGAATTTACTGTTTGTGAAAAGCAGATTGATTCTTCCGATTCTGAAAAAGAGGTTGAACGTTATCGTCACGCCCTTTTTAGAAGTAGGCAAGATATCAAGCGATTACAAACACAACTTGAATCGGAATCAGCACAAGAAGCTATTCTTATCTTGGAGGCTCAGCTAGAGATTCTGCAAGATCCTTTATTGACAACTGAAATGGAATTGAATATTCGACAGGCTAATCAAAATGCTGAGTTTGTTTTTCAGCAATCTTTAGTTAAGCTTCAAACTCGCTTTGAATCATTAAAAGATCCCTTTTTTGCAGAAAGATTTAAAGATTTACAAGATGTCTCACAAAGAGTCTTTAGCTATCTTTACGAAAGTGGAAGTTTGTCTTTAAAAGATGTTCCTTACAATTCAATCGTTTGTGGAGTGGAATTAACAGCTTCGGATACTGCGGAAGCTAAAGTTTACCATGTGGGAGCATTTTTAACGGAAAGTGGAGGAGCAACTTCTCATGCTGCGATTGTTGCTAAAGCAAAAGGAATTCCTTTTATTTCCAATATTAATCTTCACCTAATTAGAGAAAATGACAATCAAACGATTATTGTTGACGGGCGAACGGGTCAAGTGATCCTTAACCCAACGGATGAGACTCTTCATCGTTACGAAACGTTGAAGAGAAAAATGCATACGCAAATTACCGCATTTGAAAACGATGTGCATTGGCCGGCTGAGACTTGTGATGGATATACTGTTAGGTTATATGGAAATTTAGATGATAGTCATCAAGTTGATTTGCTTAAGCAATTAGGTGGCCAAGGGATAGGCCTTTTTCGGTCTGAATATATTTTTCTTCCTCAAAAAGAAATCCCAGGCGAAGAAGAGCAATTCAACATTTATTCGCAAATTGTGAAAAAAATGGATGGCTTGCCTGTCGTCATTCGAACATTTGATTTAGGGGGAGATAAGGCAACCTTTCACGTTCCTTCAACAACTCAAAAAAATCCTTTTCTTGGTTCAAGGGCAACACGGTATTTTTTAAGGGAACAGAAGTTATTGAAAAGTCAATTAAGAGCTATTGTCAGAGCAAGTATTTATGGGCAGGTTCGTATTTTGTTTCCCATGATTGCGACAGTTGCCGAACTAAGAGAAGCAAAAAAAATTCTGCAAGAAGTTTGTCAAGAACTGCACTTTGACCAACATATTCCGATGGGTTGCATGATCGAGGTTCCCTCGGCAGCTATGGTGGTGGATCATTTTGTTAAAGAATGTGATTTTCTTTCGATTGGGACGAATGATTTAGTTCAATATGCCTTAGCAATTGATCGGAAAGATCACTTGTTAAATGATTTTTATGAACCAACTGACCCGAGCATTATACGCTTAATCAAGTTAGTTATTTCTGAAGGAAATAAAGCTCATGTCCCTGTTTCCGTATGTGGAGAAATTGCCTCTGATCCTCGTTTTATTCCTTTATTACTAGGACTTGGAGTTCAAGAATTATCTGTAGCTCCACGCTATTTACCTGTTATCAAAAATGTTATTCGTAGTACGTATATTGTTGATGCTGTTCAATTAGCGGACTTAGCTTTACATCTGACCACTGCACAAGAAGTTTTAAACTTGTTAATCCAGGAATATCAAAAAAGTGTTCCTCATGATTTATTTTATAATGTATCTTATCCTCCTCAAACCTATATTTAAACTTCGGATACAAAGTAATTTTGTTTGGAAATTAAGAAAACATTACCTGTAAAATGTTTTCTCCTCTAGCATGGAATTAGGCTGGAAGTTAAAGCATACTTGCAGGTAAAAATTTTATTTTGCTTTTTTAAAATCCGAAAGTGTTAATAAAAATTTTAAGCCAAGAATCCTGGGAATCCGGGAATGGGAGGGCTTTGTTCTTTTAATCGTTTATGAGCATCGGCATGAGCTGCACGAATTAACATCTCTAATCCTTCTAAATCTTCTACGTCAACACATTCAGGTTTGATTTTAACTTGTTTCATTTCTCCATCGCCAGTCAAGGTGATTGTCACTAAACCACTTCCTGCGACACCTACCACTTCAAGATTTTGTAATTCATTTTGAACCAAACTCATTTGCTGTTGTATTAGTCGAGCTTCTTTCTTTTTTTTAGAAAAACCAGTTCCCATTCTTTCTCCTTTAAATATACGTCGTTTAGATTTTCTTTTTTTTGATAATTTATCTTACTAATTCACCATTCGAATGAAAGTTTTTTGCTATTAGAGGAAGCAACTCTTTTACCAGATAAAAACTCTAAATCCAAGCTTTGAGATACTAAGCTATTTTCTTTTAAAAGAGTGAACTCACAGCTTTAGAAAAAATCAAAAAATCAGCCAGTGAATTTAGAAAAAACACTAGTGAATATAGTAGCTCGTGTATTAACTACTTGTTGCTGCTCCTTTTGAAATCATTAGATCTACTTTTTTAATTCCCAGAAGAATTCATAAAAAATAAAATAAATGAAGTTTTAGTCAAGATAAAACAAAAGTCAGTATAAAACTTGTACAAGGTAGCAAGAGATAATATTTAGTTCCTAACGTAGTTCTTAAAGTTTTTTCTCTCCATAGACTATATTTTATTTTTAAGCTTTTCTTTGTAATTTTCCTTCTAGCTCAATGGCTGCAAATTGAAAAAGAGTGTCATATTGGTGAATAGGAGTTGGATTATCTCCATTTAATTTAGCGACTAGTGAGGGGGAATCTTTGTTGGGAAATTTTTGAGTAGATCGCCCTAAATCGGACTGTGTAGGTGTTGGATCTTCGCTGACAAAGTGATCAAATAAAGAACGATTATTTGTTGAAGGGGAAAGTAACGGGGTAGCAGTTGAAGAATCCAAACTCTTTTCAATAGGAGAGGTCAAATTTTGCGAGGGTTTGTTGTTTGTCAGTGGTACAGGAGGTGTTAAAGGTGGATTTTTTACTTCCGTAGAAAGTGAAGATTGAGGAGTTAATTTCGGTAAGGGGGGAGAGACTGAAGAATTTACAAGAGAGGCTTCTCCTAACATTTGCTCCAGCTCTCCTAGACGTTGAACTAATACTTCGATTGGTAGTCGAAAATGACTACGTATGACATGAAGTAAAATAGCTTCTAATGCAATTTTTCCTGAATGTGTGAAACGAATTTGTTGGGAAGATTCAATTAAATAATCGATTAAATCTAAGCATTGTTCTTGGGTATAAAGATGAGCCGCTCTCTCATAAAATTCTTTTTCTTTAGGAGAAATAGTTAGGAGTGGAGAAGTTATGCCTGCTAACTGAATCAACAAAATATGACGGAAGTGATCAATTAAACCTTCAATAAAGTGATTTAAATCTTTTCCTTCAGCAAAAATACGGTAAGCAATTTCAAAAGCCTTTACGAAATTGCCTTCCTTACCCGCTAAATCTAATTCAAAATAAGCTTCTCGAGGCATTAGCCCTAAAATGGACTGGACAGTTGCTGCATTAATTTTCCCTTCAGAAAAGGCCACAATTTGATCAAATAAAGATTCGGCATCTCTCAATCCCCCTTCTGCTTTGTATGCAAGTAATTGCAGTGCTTCTTCTTCAACATCGATTCCAAGTTGGTCGGCAATCAATTTTAATTTAATCATGATCTGAGAAAAAGGAATACGGCTTAAGTTAAACCGTTGGCAGCGAGATAAAATCGTAGGTAAGACCTTGTGAGCTTCTGTTGTTGCAAAGATGAATTTGACTTTGGGGGGAGGTTCTTCCAACGTCTTAAGAAGGGCATTAAAAGCCTCTTTAGTTAGCATATGTACTTCATCAATGATATAGACTTTATATTGACCGGAGGTTGCTGCGTAACCTACAGTTTCATTAATTTGTCTAATATCTTCAATTCCTCGATGGGAAGCACCATCAATTTCTAGCACATCTAAGGAAGAGCCAGAAGTGATTTCCCGGCAAGAAGTGCATTGATTACAAGGTTCAAAATCTTCTGTAGAATTTTGACAATTAATCGCTTTTGCAAAAATGCGTGCTAATGTTGTTTTTCCTGTCCCTCGAGATCCACAAAAAAGATAAGCTTGGGCAAGTCTTTTAAATTTGATCGCATTTTTAAGAGTTGTTACAACAGCCTCTTGTCCAAATACTTCTTTGAACGTTTGTGGTCGGAACTTTCTGGCAATAACTTGATATTCAGACATGATTTACATTAAATTTAGTTAATGTCATTGATTTTAATGTGCTGGTTGAATTTATGCAAATATAGAATAGCAGCTCATGGTAAAAAATACATTTTAAAGTTCGATATTCCTTGGTGAATCATTTCTGAGATCTACAACAAGTTACGATTTATTTGATAAAACTGATACACTATAAAAAAAATTGACCGGATTAAAGAATATGATAGAAATACGAGATTTAGGAATACTTTTTGGCTGTTTATGCGGTTGCCTTCTTTTTATTCTTTTTAAGTTATGGAATTTTTCAAAAATCAAACAAAAAATTTTACTAGAAAAGGAAATAATTCAAGCAGATTGGATGAAGGAGTGTGAAAGAAGGGCGATTGCAGAGGAGAAAAATACACGATTACCCATTCTCGAAGAGCAATTGAGACAGGAGCGTATTGAAATTCAAAGATGGATCAATGAAAATTCTTTCCTAAAGACTCAAATTGCTGAAAAAGACACTGCTTTAAAAAAGCAAGTTGAATATGAAAAAGAAAAATTATTAATGCATCAACAGACTCAGGAACAGTTAACAGAGTCTTTCAAAGCTTTATCCGCAGATGCTTTAAAAAATAATATCCAATCTTTCCTTGATATTGCAACGGTCAAGTTTGAAAAACTGCAAGAAGGAGCAAAACATGACTTACAACTTAGACAAAAAGCTATTGATGATTTAGTCAAACCTATCCAAAGTTGTTTACAGACTGTTGATTTAAAAATGTCAGAGCTAGAAAAAGCACGTTTAGTGGCTTATGCGAGTATGAGCGAACAAGTTCATACATTAGCGAAATCTCAAATACAATTACAAGTTGAAACTTCGAATTTAGTAAAGGCTTTAAGAGCTCCACATGTACGTGGAAGATGGGGAGAGATTCAACTTAAAAGAGTTGTTGAAATGGCGGGTATGATTGAACACTGTGACTTTGTTCAGCAAGAAACTGTTTTTTCCGAAGAAAAGCGATTTCGGCCTGATTTAATTATTAAGCTTCCTAATGCGAAGCAAATTGTTGTAGATTCTAAAGCTCCACTTTATGCTTATCTTGAGTCCTTAGAAGAAAAAGAAGAGGCGCAAAGACTTACAAAGTTAAAAGACCATGCAAGGCAAGTTCGTACGCATATCACACAATTAGCCACTAAATCTTATTGGGACCAATTTCAACAAGCTCCCGAGTTTGTTGTTTTATTTCTCCCAGGCGAAACATTTTTCAGCGCAGCACTCGAGCAAGATCCAGAATTAATTGAATGGGGAGTCGAACAAAAAGTGATTTTAGCAACACCCACCACGTTAATTGCTCTTTTACGCTCTGTTGCTTATGGCTGGCGTCAAGAATTAATTGCTGAAAATGCGCAGCAAATCAGTGAACTTGGAAAGACTTTGCATGATCGTGTCCGCATCCTTGTGGAGCATTTTGATGAAATACGACGAGGGCTTGAGCGTGCTGTGGATGCTTATAATAAAACTGTAGGATCGTTAGAAAGTCGTGTGTTACCATCCGCTAGAAAATTTAAAGAACTAGGAGCATCCAGTGGAGAAGATATTCTTTTTTTAGAAACGATCGACTCCACAATAAGAAAATGTCATTAAACTGACTAGAATGCCTATTGTAATACTTAATGGGTAAATGTTTAAATTTAGAGTGCCAAAAAAAGCAAAATAAATGTCTATAAATGCAATTAATTTTATTTAATTTTTATTATTTAAATAATGTAGACTAAATTGTTTGATTTATTTTTAAATTTGAATTTTTTTAAGATGAATTAATTAGACGTTTTAAAATTAATGGCTTCCAAAAGGTGCGTATCCTCGATTTGAGAGGAAAAGGCTAGATCTGCAATGGTTCGAGCTAAACGAATAATTCTTTCACAGGATCTGGCTGATAATCCAAAATTTTCAATTGCAGATTTTAAAAGAACTGTACTTGTTGAAGTTAATAAACAGTACTTATTTAATTCTGCGGTACTTAAAGAAGAATTTGTTCTTCCTTGGCCTAAACGTTCTGATTGAGACTCTCTTGCTTTTATTACTCGTGAACGTATTGTGCAAGAAGTTTCATGTGTTGTTGTTTCTAAAAGATCTTGGTATTTGACGGGTGGAACGATGATATGCATATCAATTCTGTCTTTAAGAGGGCCTGAAATTTTGCTTTGATACTTTTCAATTTGTGCAATGGAGTCTTTGCAAGGTTTATCTGGATGTCCTAAATAACCACATGGACAAGGATTCATGGCTGCCACGCACATAAAGCTTGTAGGAAAAGTAAATTTTCCACTTGCACGACTTATCGTTACTTTTTTATCTTCTAAAGGTTGCCTTAATACCTCGAGAACAGTGCGTGAAAATTCAGGAAGTTCATCTAGAAATAAAATTCCTTGGTGAGCTAAAGAAACTTCTCCAGGTCGTGGATAGGTCCCACCTCCTATTAAACCAGCATAGCTGATGGTATGGTGTGGGGAACGAAATGGGCGCTCTGTAATGACATGTTGGCCCTCTTTAAGTAAACCTGAAATAGAATGAATCCGAGTCACTTCTAAAGATTCTTCCCATGTCAAATCAGGCATAATTCCAATTAAGGCTTTTGCCATCATTGTTTTTCCACATCCTGGTGGACCAGACAGCAAAATATTATGTCCTCCTGACGCCGCAATTTCTAAAGCTCTTTTGACGTGTGCTTGTCCTTTGATATCTTTAAAATCAACAGAGAGAATGGGACGAGACAGTTGAAAAGGATTGGAAAAAGCAACGGGCCTATAAGAGCTTGGATCTTGAAGAAAATGAACCGCTTCTTTCAAATTTTCAATAGAATAAATAGCTATCCCTTTTACGGCAGCAGCCTCTGGGGCGTTGGCTGCTGGTAATAAAATTCCTTTTTTTCCTAATTCTCTAGCTAACATGGCAATGGCTAAGGCACCCGTGATCGGGCGTAATTGTCCACTTAATCCAAGTTCTCCTACAATTAAATAATCCCTGTGTGTATCGCGATTTTTTACAAGTCCTAATGAATTGATGAGGCCAATCGCAATAGGAAGGTCATAGATAGCCCCTTCTTTTTTTAAATTACCGGGAGCTAAATTGACAGTGCAATAAATTGATCCGATTTCAAATCCCGAATTTTTAATTGCTGTCAACACGCGATCTTTAGATTCACGAACCGCTGTATCAGGAAGCCCAACAATGACTAAATTGAGTTTTTCGGCTTTGACGACATCCACCTCAACTTCTACAGGAATGGCTTCTAAGCCATGTAAAGATAAACATTGAATACGGGATAAAGACATATTTCCTTAAAAAATAAAATAAATCTTATCTGATCAAGGAATTATTATTAAGTTTATTTTTTTAATTAATTGTCGATAATGTTTGGCCTACATGGCTTGAAATTTTTGAATCCAATCTTGGGGAATACCGGCTTTTTGCCGATTTTCAGAGTGTAAAACAAAACCTTTCGCTCGTTTTGGATTCAATAATGTTGTTGCAAGAGTTTTTTCCCACGCATCCCACTCATTATCGTCTTTGTTTTTGAGTCGACGTAACCAATGCCAGCCAAATCCAACATGTGAGATTTCATCTTTTAAAATGGTAGCCATTAATTGAGCGGATAGGTCATCTCCAAAATGAGCAAATGATTTGCCATACATAGGAGCAAAATCCAAATTTGCCATTTCAAATGTTAAGCTCATGAGACTAATATAGTGGAGAGGAGAATGAATGTAAGGAATATGATTCCAAAAATGTTTATAAAGAGGAAGATCTCCAAATTGAATTCCCATCTGACTCATTCGTGTCATATAAAGCCGAACATGCCCCTGTTCTTCTCGAAGTGTATTCATTAACCCTTTACGAAAATTTTTGGGGGCATCAGGAAAAGCAAGAAGGGTAAAAGCCATGATTTCCACAGCTAATAGTTCATGTCCCGCAAAGCGATGTAAACAAATGGCTCGTTTATCAGGGTCATGATGATCATGAAATGGGGGAAGTTTTTCTTCTTTCGTCCGTTTTGTAAAAGACATACCAGGAGGGCGAACAGGTTCGCTCCAAATGAAAGGCAAGCCTGGTTCACAATCCGTTAGAACGGAAGGATGAGCCAGTTTGCCTTCTAAAGTGTCTGCGGCTAAAATTGAATGAGCCCATTCACGCAATTCCATGTTTACTCAAGAGATAAAACATAGTACGCAGGGAAAGCATAATGATTATTGGGTCTTGGGGCAACGCGAATAGATACTTCGTGACCAATGAAATCTTGTAAATTTACTTGTGTACTATAAAGAAAAGCAATCGGTAATTTACTTGCAGAATTAATTAACATATAATCACCAGGTTTATTTTTAACAGGCCGATTATAGGCATCTACAATTCCTTTTAAAATAAATGAATGTTGCTTCTGCTCTTCATAAAAAGCTTGTGGATTTTCACTTCCAGAATGTTTTACCCAATCATTAAATAAGGCTTCTTCAATTGGTAACCAAATAACCATGTTCATAGGAAGCTGAGATGTTTTTCGAACGGGATTTGCTTGTGATATACTAGAGTTAGAAAGTTTTTCACTTCCTCCTTTCTGCTCAAGGCTTGCTAGTTTAGTTTTATGAGCATTTAATTCTTCTGTTAATTGTTTGTTTTTAGCTTCTAGAATATGAGAAGAATAACCATTTTGGGCTTCTAAATAAGCTAATTTTTTTGTAATGAACGCTTCTTGTAATTTAGCTAAAAGTTCTTTAGCTTTTGCGACTGCATCTGGAAAATCAGTATAATTATTAATAATTGCTTGATAATTTGATTTAATTCTTTCTACATTAAATTGATCAAATGGCTTTGCCATTTCAAGGCGACTTAAAGTTTCTGTATTGGCTAATAAGCGATAAACGTCTTCTTTTCGTTTCTCTTGGCGAGCCATTAAACCAGCATCTCCAATTTTTTCAACATATTCTTTAGCAATATAAAATTGTGCTGTTTGTGGAATAGTAATCTCAAGCCATTTATTATTAGTAGAGCTAATAACACCTTCCACTTTATCACCTGAATTAAGCTGGGCGATAACAGGAGACTCTAGATCTGGCTGTAATCTTACATTAACCCGGGACCCTTCCACAATATTATCCAAGATGTAGGTTCTAAACACAAATCCTTTGATATCTTTAGGGGGTTGGGCAGTATAAAAATCTTCCGTCTCTCCATTAATAACGAGTAGATCATTTTGATTGTATTCACGTAGAACGTAGCCATCGTAAGTGGGATGTAGGCGTAATCTCACTTTATTTTTAGTGATTTTACCAGTGAATGGCTCAAATGGAGCTATTTTTTTTTCAGCTTTTTCTAAAGACGGAGAAAAATTTTGGGTATGTTGAATGTTGACTTCCGCTTGATTTTCATCGGCTAATAAAGATGGGCTAAGCGGAATCAATAAAGATAAAAAGCTTAATATGGAGGGAGCTGGTTTCCTCATCATATAGATCCTCACAATAAAACATGTTAAAAATGATAACTGATAAAGGATTCTAAAGTTTTGAAAGATTTAAGCAAAGCATTTAGAAAGGGATGTGTGCTATAGCCTGCTTATTAGATAAATTCATGTAGATATTTTTTTATTTTTTTGAGAGGGGATTAGAATAGAGGTGAAGGTATTAAAAATAGGGGGAATAAATTTCTATTATAAAAATCAAAAGAAATCTATTCCCTTAAGCTAATCAATTTTAAAAAACTAACTTTTTAAAACCGCTAAAATATGTTCGCATCCTTGATTTCCACATGTGCAGCCCACTGGGCTTCCTAAATAAACATTGTATTTTTCATGTTCATTAAGTTTGCTACAAACTGAAAATAGCTGATTTCCTACTTCCGAGATCGTCCATTCTTGAAACTGTAATTCTTCTTCATAAACAACTTCGCATTCTTCACTAGAGGTGAGTGGTTCAGGATTTAATGTCTTAGCAATTTGACAATGAAAACAATTACAGTTAGGCTCTGCTCTCGGAAATGAAATTTCTTCCGATGTTCCTATAATTTTCGCAATTGCACCGATTTTATCCAGCATTTCGGCTGGTAGGTTAGGAGCATCAAATTGTTCAGGGTTGTGCTGCATAGCGGTCGATAAACCGTCCATCGATCCAAAAGCTAATCGAACGGAAGAATCTCCCATTTGATTCATCAATCCTTTTAATGTATTTTCTGCGATTGGATTGTCGGGCTTATAAATTAATTCCTCTTTATCAAAATAGGCGGCATGGTGTTTAAAAATTTGTTCTACAAATTCATTTGATAAACCAGGAATGTTAATTACGTCTCCATCTGTCAAACTAACAACTAGTATCCCTCCCTTCATATGAAGGGTAGAAATACGAGACCAACAGGTGGATAGGTAAGGGGCAATGCTTAGAATTTTATCAGTGATTTTAATTTGCATGATGAGCAACCTCCTCTAATCCAGATTAATATCATGTAATAAAAAGTTTTTTTTAGTTTAAAATTTAAATCATTAAATTTTTATCACAATATATGGGGTTTTTAATCCCTTTGATATTTTTACTTATCATACACAAAATCAGAATATTTGACAATAAGTTAGCAGTTGAAGTGTTTGAGTGCTTAAAATTTAACTAGGGTTAATAAATATTAAATTTTTTTCTTGTCTCAGATCAAAGAGCTGAATATGATGCACTTTTAATTTTTAGGAGTAAAAAAAATGAGATATAAGACTTTTGTAATTGATACAAACGTATTTTTAATTGATCCTGCTGCTTTAATGAAATTTCCTCGACATGATGTTGTCATCCCAGTTGCGGTTCTTGAAGAGTTAGACAAATTAAAGCGGATGCCAAACGAATTAGGGAAGAATGCTCGGGAAACGATTCGTTTCTTAGACTCGTTAAAAAAAGTTGGGACCGGTAATTTGCAATCAGGTGTTAAGCTTGATAACGGAGCCACCGTTAAAATTCAGTTAGAAGTTAAAACAGACTACAAATATAACTTTGAACTGAGTATTAATGACAATCGTATTTTGATGGCAGCTTATCTTTTATTAGAGCGAGGAGAAAAAGTTGTTTTTGTTTCTAAAGATTTTGCAGCACGGGTAAAGGCCGAAGCTTTAGGAATTGAAGCGGAAGATTATGAAAATTTCAAATATTCTTATGAAGCAGTTTATCGCGGTATTCATCGTATTGATAATATGCCAAAACATGAAATCGATACGTTTTATAAAGATGGTAAACTAACCGTTCCAAACCTAAAAGCACATTTCAATGAATATTTTGTGATGACATCCGCTGAAAATTCTTCAGCAATAGGAAAGTATGACCCTTCTCATCTAAGGTTAGAAGCTCTTTTAAAGACAAATCAATTGTGGGGTATTAAACCTCGTAACGTTGAACAACGGTGTGCAATTGATTTACTACTAAGAGATGATATTAAATTAGTCACCCTCATGGGTCCTGCTGGAACGGGGAAAACTATTTTAGCTTTAGCATGTGGACTTCGAAAAGTTTTTGATGAGGGTGTTTATTCACGTATACTTGTAACGCGTCCAATAGTTCCTTTAGGCCGAGATATTGGTTACCTTCCGGGTACAAAAGAAGAAAAACTTTTCCACTGGATGCAACCGATCTATGATAACTTAGAATATTTATGTGCGTCTACAGGGGGAGAGTCTAGTGAAACTCTTAAATGGGTTTTAGATAGTAAAAAAATTGAAATGGAAGCTGTCACATACATTCGAGGTAGGACATTACCAAAAATGTATATGATTATTGATGAAGCTCAAAATCTTACTCCACATGAAATCAAGACAATTATTTCTCGGGCTGGAGAAGGAACTAAAGTTGTTTTAGCTGGGGATCCAACTCAAATTGACAATCCTTATTTAGACAAGGATTCTAATGGTTTGACCTTTACAGTTGGTAAGTTCTTAGATCAAAAAATTTACGGTCATATTTTCTTAGATATAACCGAACGTTCTGAATTGGCTGCCATTGCTGCGGATGTGATGTGATAAGAAAGCTTTTTAATAAATTCTTTTTTTACTGGGAAACCCACCCCGATTTTAGAAAATATTCTAGGGAAAATTGGAAGCTTTTTGTAAATCAGGAAAATAAATAGTAAGTATGATTTTAAAAAAGTAGGCAATTTTGTTAAAGCTGCCTTATAAAATATCAGTTTTGAGTAGGAACAGCGAATGAGTAAAACAAACCAGGTAAGAATTCAAGCTGAGGAATGGTATGCAGTTTTTCTCTCGTTTATTTATTATTTTTGTGTTTTGGCGGCATATTACGTCATCCGCCCTATCAGAGATCAAATGGCTGTAGAGGTAGGATCAACTGAATTACCCGTTTTCTTTACTGCTACTTTTCTAGCGACACTTGTGTTAACCCCACTATTTGGTTGGCTTGTTTCGTGTTGGCCACGCCGTGTGATCATGCCCTTGATTTACCTATTTTTTATTGCCCTTCAGATGGTATTCATCTTGTTATTTCTGAACAAAAATCTACTTTCCCCTAAAGTTTTAGGAATTTTTTTTTACGTTTGGGTTAGTATATTTAATTTATTCGTGGTGTCAGTATTTTGGAGTTTTATGACTGATATCTGGAGTGATCCACAGGCACGTCGCCTGTTTCCTATTATCGGTTTAGGCGGGACTTTAGGTGCTGTAATGGGACCTATAATCACGCGAAGTTTGGTAGAGTTCATAGGATTAGCTCTGCTATTAGCAGTATCAGCCGCATTTCTTGCTATTGCTGTTATATGTATAATGCTTTTAGGTAAATGGGCACATGATCATGGTGCTCATCGAAATGAATTGGGTAGCGAATCAGCAATAGGTGGAGGAATGCTAGATGGATTAAAACAAATTTTTTCAAATCCATTTATAGCTTCTATGTCATTGATGATGCTTTTAAATGATGCGATCGGTACCATTGCTTATGTTTTAATTACAGATTATTCTGGTACTACATTTCCGAATGATGTGATTGCACAAACGCGTTTTGCAGCCAATATGGATTTATTTGCAAATATTATTCAGATTTTTGTTCAGTTGATTTTAACGCGTTGGCTATTAGTTCGATATGGAGCGAATGTTGTATTTATCGTTTGGACAGTGACTATCGTATTTTTCTGCCTGACAATGACGTTAGTAAACGACCCTTATGTGCCAGTATTAGGAACGTTACCTTGGTTAGCCATGGTGAGTATTGTTGATCGTTCTCTTTCTTTTGGAATGATTCAGCCAGCGAGGGAAAGTCTTTACACACTTGTTTCTCGTAATTTGCGTTATAAAGGGAAAAACGTCGTTGATACAATGGTATGGAGGGCCGGTGATGTTGTCTCAATGACATCAGTGAATGGATTTCGGGCTTTAGGCATTAATGTAGCTGGATTTGGCATCATTTGGGCTTTGCTTGCTGCCTCGTCTGGATTGATAGGCTGGCGTTTAGCTAACCGAATCGAAAAAAGCGCTTTTATAAAAAAATAAATTAACGCTTACTCTACTCACAATAAATTGAAGACAATAGAAATTCAAATATGGCTTGTAGGATGGCTGTCTAAAATCTCCCATAACTTCTCTGTTAACTTAAGTTAACATAATACATAATACATGCCGATTTAATTTAAGAAAGAGCGATGCATCCAACTTTATTACTGACTGAGCAACTTGTTTATGAACCTATGGGATGGAAGATTGAAAATCTACAGCTTGAACGAGAAAGTGTAGATTATGGAGCAGCAAATTTTGAAATTAATCAGCGTCGCATTAAATTTCGCGTAGGAAAAATTACACCCACAAAAACAGGACAGTTTGTCACTTTTTGGAAGCGTAGCATTAAAGGGTTAATTTTACCTTATGCTTTTGACGATCCTTTTGATCTATTTGTCGTCAATGTGTGTACAGCAAATCGATTCGGACAATTTGTTTTTCCTAAATCTATTCTTTATGAAAAAGCAATTATATCCAAAAATGAAGGAGAGGGGAAACGAGCTATACGAGTTTATCCATCGTGGGATCAGGCTAATAATTTGCAGGCAAAGAAAACGCAAGCTTGGCAGCTTCTACACTTTTTTGAAATTAATAAAAATCTAAAAATTAATTTTGCCTATATTCAAAGCTTATTTGAACTGAGGTAGAGTGCTTTGATTAGCACCCTGTTGGAAAAGTTTAGGGGACTTTTAAAAGGAAGTTTTCACTTCTAAGCGGTATTTTTAACGATAAAAAGCCCTTTAAAGCGCTATCTTTGGATCATCGCTCCTTGATAAACCAAATAGGCTTATCCAGCGGTCGCACTGACAAAAATTTAGCAGCTTGAAGGGCCTTTTATATTCTATTTGGAGGTGGAGAAAATTGAACTCTATGTCAACCAACTAAACAGAAATAACTAAAGTAAACAAGAATGAGATTATCAATAACTTATGATCGAATCAAATCGTCTGGTTTAAGCTTCTTTGGATCTATTTTTTGCAGTCTAGTGCGTAAAATTTGCGTAAATCCAAGAGCTTTCACTCTCAAAATCCTATTGAAATAACTATCATTTTTATGCACAATGATCTCTTTTGGAGAAAGGAATGGGAACAATTCAGGATACATTAAAACCAAGAGTCGGTGTAGGAATTGTTGTAGTAAAAGATGGAAAAGTACTCTTAGGTAAGAGAAAAGGTGCTCACGGCTCTGGAGAGTGGTCTTTTGCTGGTGGTCATCTTGAATTTGGAGAAGACGTCAAAGAATGTGCTTTGAGAGAGTTATGTGAAGAAACGGGGTTGAAAGCCCTTTCTGTACAGATGGGTCCTTGGGTCAATGACATTATTGAAGAAAATAAGCATTATATCACCCTTTTTGTGTTTGTCAACGAGTTTGAGGGGTCTCCTCAGCTTTTAGAACCAGGTAAATGCGAAGGATGGGAGTGGTTTGATTGGCATTCACTTCCTTCTCCTCTTTTTACTCCTATCCTTTCATTAATTAAAAAAATAAGCATTGAAAAATTGAGCATTACACATTCTTTCAATGAAGTAATAAGGATGTTATGAAATCGAAAATAGCAATTTAACTTGCGGGAAGCATAAAAAAAGAGCACGAAAAATCAGATGAGTCTTATTGGACTGATAAAGATATGTCTTTCCTAAAAGAGAGTTTTTAGCTCTTATGAAAATTTCATTCATTAGAGCTGACCCAACTCCTTTGCCAATCCATTCAGGGTGACAGTAAAAGTAATCAATATGGCCGTCGGGTTCGAATTCTGCAAAGCCAACAACTTTGTCTTCTATAACTGCAACAATAGGATTAGTTCTTAAAAACTTCTTTTTCCAGCCTTCTTCTAGGCTTGATTCAGGAGCCACACATCGACTTGTTCTTGCGTGTAATGTTTAATATTAATGCAATGGATTTTGTGAAAATAGATATTCGCGAGAGCTTGCGTATCTTCCACATGGTAGTTTCTTATTGATATCTCTGGTGCCATAATGCCTTATTTCTTAACGTTGTTAAATTCTTTTTCAAAATTTCTAATTGCTTTTAGGATTAGACCCCATTCTGGAGTTTCTCTAAAAAACATGGACTTCATCAGTGCATAATCTTTCTCAAGTTCTTTTAAGATTTGAGTGGGGGGAAAGAGCTTTAAGGTTTCCTTCCTAGCTGTTCCGTAATTTGCCCAACTTGATGCAAAGTAAATACTTTTGTGGATGGCAACTCTTTCAAGCAAAGGGGTCTCAATAAGAGCCTTCTCCTTGATTTCCGAATTTAGTAAACGGAAAAAATCATAATAATGCCTCGAGATTCGTGACGGAAGCTTCTTATCTTTTTGTGAAAAATGCTGTCTAACTGAATTAAAAAAAGCGTAATTTTGAAACGAGAAATATGTTACTACCGAAAGCCATATAATGAGGATGAATTAAGATGGCTACAGTATGTAGAGCTAAAATTTGGGGAAGCTAAAGAAGTCAGTATTCAAATTCAGCGGTTGAATCCAAAAAGAGTGCAGCGAGAAGTTCATCGAGAAATGGAAAAAATAAAGGAAACGCCAAAGCCTTCAACTTTAGCGCAAGGACTACATGCGAGAAGAGATTGAGAAGAAAAAGAAAGAGAAAAAAGCATAAGCAGCGCCGAAAAGCAGGCTCTCGTAAAGATGAGCAATTTTCCTTCAAACAAGAAAAACATCGTGGTCATTGAACTAAAAGGTAAACTTCCCTCGAAGATGGTCCACCCAGATTTGCTATTAGCCGAAAAGCTTTATCTATAAGCCATCTGGAATTGTCTTTTAGAATTCGAAAACAGAGGATAAAAGTGCAGACTATAGAGCTTCTAAATTCACCATAAATAATCAATCTATAAAATTTCGCATGGGAAAGATCACTTCGACATAAGTTGGACAATTTGTCACTTTTTGGAAACGCATAGATAGGGGACCAATTTTGCCTTATGACTTTAACAATTCTTTTGACTTCCTTGTAGTCAGCGTGCGTGCTGAAAATCATCTTGGCCAATTTGTTTTTCCAAAAACTGTGCTCTGCGAAAAAGGGGTTGTATCTTGCAATAAAAAGGAAGGTAAGAAAGCTATACGAGTCTATTCTCCTTGGGATAAAATTGATAATTCTCAAGCTAAGGAAACGCAGATTTGGCAACTACAATATTTTATTAAATTTTCTGAACATAATTTTGATTTCTCACGCATGAGATATTTATTTGATATTGTTTAGCGCTTAGCAAATCATTTTCTTTGTCCTAATTTTAGGGTTTTCTTTACCAAAATGTCCCATTTCTTCTGTCTTTGTGACGATGAGTTCGGAATGTGACATTATTTCCTCTGTAAGTTACAGATGTCACAAGTGTCACGGAAATATAGCCGGAAAAGTAGAAAAACAAAATAGTTTTACGTTGGTTTCATTCAATCTAGTGCGTAAAGAGTGCGTAATCGAGCTTTACGTATTTAAAATTTTCGACAAGATTTCTGTGATATAAGTCATTAAAAATAAAAGGCTTTACTCGTAAAAGTAAAGCCTTTTATTTAATTGGAGGTGGAGAGAATTGAACTCTCGTCCTTGGCAAATTACGAATTGACCACTACATGCTTATCGTTCTGTGAAATCCCTAACTTCTATGCAGAACGCAACAATCGAAGTTAGTTTGCTTCATTTAATCTTGAAAACTTTTCCCTAGAAGCGGCGAGAAAAAGGATTCATACCAAGAAAATGACGATAGATTCTAAAACCCTCGGTCCAGTTTCAGACTATCGGGCTACCAAGACTGTTAGGTCTTACGCAGCAGCGGCAGCGAGAAGAGCCTCTTCTTGGGCTCTAGCTTCTGCAAAAATATTGCTATTGTTAGCATTTATTGTTTTACCGGTTTTTTTAGGAGGCCAACCGATATCCTCCGCATGCAATCAATTTTTCACTTCCTAGTCGAAACCGTAACACCCCCGTAGTTAATATTCTTATTATAACAAAATTGAAATGTTTTGAGAAGCATTTATTTTAGTCGGCATAAACTTCAAAAAAAGTTCTTACATTTTTTATATAGAGCTTTTTACCTTGGGTAAATTCATTTATTTGATAGGGTAATCCTCAATAATATCCCCTTGATTTTCCATTCAGAAGGATAACTTTATAATTTCATCCTATTCAGATTGAGAATTTACAACCATTTATAGGGCTATTTTTGAAGCTTTGTTTTTTATATTTAATTAAACTAATATTCCTAATTTTACCCAAAAGTTTAATGACTTAAAGCATTTAAACGATTAAAGTTTTAGCGATAGAAACAAAGAGCGGAGAAATTAAGCAAATTCTCATCTTGAACCTGTGTTTATTTCCCAATTTAGTTTAGGCGAAAAGTAAGAAAGTTCTTTTATTGTTAGATGCTTTAAACGGATTCGGTTTTTTATCCCCTAAAATACTAAAAAATATTAAGATGTTTAAAGATATTTTTATCGGAAGCACGAAATTTGCTAATTCGACAAATATTATGAACCCAGAAATTGCTGATAAAAAGAAATTATAAGAGTTATTTATGTTCGAAGAAGTTTTGCAAGAGTCGTTTGACGAAAGGGAAAAAAAGGTCTTAAAATTTTGGCAAGAGGGCCAGCTATTCGAAAGATCTGTCGAAAATAGAAAGGGTCAGCCTTTGTTTACTTTTTATGATGGGCCTCCTTTTGCCACGGGACTTCCTCATTATGGACATATTTTAGCAGGGACAATCAAAGATGTCGTCTTGCGTTATAAAACGATGAAAGGCTTTTGCGCTCCCAGGCGTTTTGGGTGGGATTGTCATGGGCTTCCAGTTGAGAATGAAATTGAGAAAACGTTTGGACTTTCAGGAGCCAAGTCGATTGAAGAATTTGGGATTGCTAAATTCAATGAAGAATGTCGAAACATTGTCTTACGTTATACAGAGGAGTGGAAATTCACTGTTAATCGCATGGGACGTTGGGTTGATTTTAATCAAACTTATCGGACAATGGATCTTCCTTTCATGGAATCTGTATGGTGGGTATTTAAACAACTATACGATAAAGGCCTTGTTTACGAAGGGTTAAAAGTGATGCCTTTCTCAGCAAAGCTGGGCACACCTCTGTCCAATTTTGAAGCTTCGGAAAACTATAAAGAGGTGGATGATCCTTCTTTAACTGTGGCATTTCAATCAAGAGATAATTCTAATACCTATTTTCTTGCTTGGACAACGACTCCTTGGACATTAGTTTCTAATTTAGCTTTAATGGTGAGCCCCATGATCGAATACGCAGAAGTGCAAGATCATGTTTCTAAGCGAAACTACATTTTAGCAACAGAGCGACTCAAGGGATATTATAAAGACTCTGGAGAATACACAATCGTTCGTAAATTTCCTGGCAGTGAACTTGAAGGACAACACTATATACCTTTATTTGACTATTTTAATGATAGGGCTCATTCGGGAGCTTTTAAGATTATTTTGGAAGATTCTATTTCTGTTGAAGAAGGCACAGGAATTGTTCAAACCGCTCCAGCCTTTGGAGAAGTAGACTTTTATGCTTGTCAAAAAGCCGGAATTGATCCTGTTTGCCCTGTCGATAACAACGGACAGTTTACAGATGAAATACCAGAATATAAGGGAATATTTGTTAAAGAGGCAGATAAAGACATTATCAAGCGTTTAAAGCAACAAGCAAAAGTGATTCATCAAGGAACTTGCCATCACCGCTATCCTTTTTGTCCTCGTTCGGATACCCCATTAATTTATAAAACTGTTCGAACTTGGTTTGTGGCCGTTGAAAAAATTAAGGATCGTTTGCTTGCAGCTAATAGCCAAATTCATTGGACACCAGAACATATTCAGTATGGCCGTTTTGGTAAATGGTTAGAAGGAGCACGTGATTGGGCAATTAGCCGCAATCGTTATTGGGGAACACCTATCCCTCTTTGGCGTGCTCAAGACGGTGAAATCCATGTTGTGGGAAGTATGGAAGAACTCAAACAATTGACAGGAAACCCATTGACCGATTTACATCGCCATTTTATCGATGAGATGTCTTTTGAAAAAAATGGAAAGACTTTTAAGCGAATCCCAGAAGTTTTTGACTGTTGGTTTGAATCAGGTTCCATGCCTTATGCTCAGAATCACTATCCTTTTGAAAATCGAGAGTTATTTGAGCAAAATTTTCCTGCCGATTTTATTGCGGAAGGTTTAGATCAAACGCGTGGATGGTTTTATACTTTAACGGTTTTGTCAGCCGCATTATTTGATCAACCTGCTATGAAAAATGTCATTGTGAATGGACTAATTTTAGCAGAAAATGGGGCTAAGATGTCCAAGCGGCTAAAAAATTATCCAGATCCGGCAGAAGTAATTCAGCAATATGGAGCTGATGCTATTCGACTTTACATGTTACATAGCCCTGCTGTTAAAGCGGATGATCTTTCATTTTCAAAAAGCGGAGTTGAACTAGTACTTCGCCAAATTCTCTTACCACTTTGGAATGCTTATACATTCTTTCTAACTTATGCAAGAATTTACAATTGGAAGCCAGGTAAGTTAGTTCGAAAGCCTGAACTGGCAATTGATCAATGGATTATTTCGCTCCTTAACAAACTTGTGCATGAAGTTGAACAAGGGATGGATGATTATGATTTATCTCGCTCGGTTGAACCCTTTGTGAATTTTGTCGATCAGTTAACAAATTGGTATATCCGACGCTCTCGCCGCCGTTTTTGGGACGATAAAGAAAGTCCGAACCGTACGCAAGCTTTTGAAACGTTATACTATGTTTTGATTGAGTTGACCAAAATTTCCGCCCCCTACGTTCCATTTATCAGTGAAGCTATTTATCAAAATTTGCGTTCTCATGACATGCCAGAATCTGTTCATTTATGTGATTTCCCTCACTATCAACAATCGAGTCGCCATGAAAAGTTGGAAGCTGAAATGGAAGCTGTTCAAGTTACAGTTAGCTTGGGTCATGCACTTCGCAAAGAACATAAATTAAAAGTTCGCCAGCCGTTAGCGGCAGCACAATTAGCATCTGCTGATCCGAAAGTTTTAGACTTTTTAAAAGAGCAACAACATCTTATCAGCGAAGAACTGAATGTGAAAGAGATTACTTTCAGTTCCAATGAAAAAGATTTTGTCAGTTTGAAAGCTAAACCAAACTTTCGAGTACTTGGCAAAAAAGTTGGAAAATTAATGAAACTTGCACAATTAACGATTGAACAATTTGGGCAAAAAGAGCTCACTGAACTTCTTAATCATCGATCTGTTGAAATTGTCCTCGAAGGGCACCTAGTCTTATTGACATCAGAAGATGTCCAAGTAGAAAGAATTGTGCGAGAAGGAATTATTGCGGCAAATCAAGGAACTATCACGATAGCGTTGAATACAAATTTGAATAAAGAGCTCCTTTTAGAAGGATTAGCGCGAGAAATTGTGAATAAGGTCAATACGATGCGTCGAGAAGCTAATTTTGCTGTCACGGATCGCATTCAACTTTATATGCAAACAACCACACGAGTAATAGAATGCTTTGATCAGTATAAAAGTTATATCTGTCAAGAAGTGTTAGCGACTGATGTTCAATTTGGCTCCTATGAAGGGACTGATTGGGATCTTAATGGAGAACCCACAAAAATAATAATTAAAAAATCTGAATATTAATTTAACAAATTGGTTGCCTTAAAACGCCGAAATTTTCGGCGTTAATACTAATAACATTTTAGTGTGTTAATAAAAAAACTGAATGATAAGTGATGACTAAATTCAGTGTTTGTAAAAAGGGGAATTATGAATACATTAACAGCTGAAGAGGCAAGACAAAACTTGTCTGGACTTATTGCAATCGCTCAGCAAGATAATATTCAATTTAAAATTACATCTGAAGAAGGGACGGTCATTATTTTATCGGAAGAAACCTATCAGAACCTACTTGTTACCTTAGAGCTTTTGTCAACTCCTGGTCTTATGAATAGTTTTAAATGCTATCAGCAACCTTCTGAAGTTGCTTCTTAAATTTATGCTGAATGGCAAATGGTCATTCAGCATCCATACTTGAATTCCGAACCTTTTGCTGAAAATGTAAATTTTAATGTCCTTCACCATTATCTTTGAATTTATTTGCTCAAGAAAGATAGAATAAATCTGTGAACTTTAAAAAAATTTCCCATCTCTTGTCAATTTCATCCTAATTTTTTGAACACAGGTCTTGTTCGGCTATGATGACGAAATAACCACCAGACTAATCCGATCAAGCTTGCTAAACCCCAAACAATTAGTCTTGGAAATGTAAAAAGAGGGTAAGGTTTTTGATTTGGGAAACCCCAACGATCGCCTGGAGGCCAAAGAATAAGAGAGGGGGCACCTTGTAAATTTGCTTGCGGAATCGGGCCAAAAAAACGGCTATCTTGACTCATGGCGTGGTTATCACCCAAAACGAGATAATGATTTTGAGGGATTTTTAATCCAAATGTACGAATAAACTCTTTATCCAATTCACCAGAAGAGGTCAAAGGAGGTCCATAGTCTTTAAAAGCAATATAAGGGTTTGCTTCAGTAGATTTTTCCTCACGATTTTTTTCTGTTTGATGAAAATTTTGTAAAACTGGATCTTCTTTATCCAAAATTTTTCCACCCATAGCATATAAATCACCTTCTCGAAAATACACATACCTATTAGGAAAAAAAGCTTGTTTAGCTTGATTAGGCTCTACTTGATTATTCATCTCAATACCGATATTAAATAGCTTTTGGACGTTATTGGGTGTGAAATCATAAAGAGGATGATTAGAGGGCAATGTTGTGGAAATACCACCCCAATGAATCTGCTGAGCTTTTCCATAATAAAATTCATATGTTCCGTTAGGAACATTGGGAAATGAAGGACTGTGTTGAGAAGGAGTTTTCTGATTTTCAACTCGATAAGGTACTCCTTTTTCATTTTGAACATGAAAACGGCAGGTGTACATATTATCCATAAGAGCTTTCAAATGTTTTTCTTCAAGAGGAATTAATGTGGTAAAACCTTCAATTGATGGCCCATAAAAATCTGAAAGAATGGGTAAAGGATAACTAAGGCTAGGAGTATGTCTTAACTCTAAGTAAAGAATTCCTTCTTCAAAATCTTTTAAAGAAAATGTTGTAAACTTTTTTATCTGATCTTTTGTCAATAATCTTGCGATGGCAATGTTGCGAATTCCCCATAAATCACTATAAGTTTCAATAGAGCGGTGTGTTTTTTTCTGAGCAAGAGGATTGTCTTTAATCCATTCTCTACCATTGAATACCTCTCCTGCAATAGATTGACGCATAAATCGATAACGTCCAACATTTAGAGAGAAATGGCCGAAGGCGACTTGATTAATCATTTTCAGTTGAGAATCTTGAGTATAAGCTCGCTTGCCTTCAAAATTTGTAAAAGGAATATGATCTAGTTTTGAGAGATAAGGACTATCTCGTAATTCTTTTAAATCATTGCCATCTTGATCTATCCCATAAATTTTACCTCCGTAAAAATACAAAATATCTCCAGGTTTACCCATGCACCTTTTGATATAACGTTTGGTATAAGGAAAAATAGTCATGAAGGTAGAGTCAGAATCGAGATGAGAAATTCCATCACCAGACCAAATTACCACACTTGTTCTTTGGACAAGGTTTGGATCAAAATAAAAATGGTTGGTCTCTAATGGTATATTTAAACCGAAGGCCGTTTTTGTGACAGAGAGATGGTCTTGTTCTTTAAAAGTTGGGCGCATAGAACCGGTGGGGATTTCATAAAGCTCGAACCACATTTGACGAACTACAACGGCAATTAATAATGCAATAAAAATGGCTAAACCAATTTCCCAAGTATAATCTAGAAAGCTCTTTTTAAAATGTATTTGAGTAAATTTTTCAGCTTCTTTAGCGAAAGCATCTGCTTTTAATCGATCTTCTTTTTGAATGACTTTGTCAAGGGATTCTAAGAGGGTTTCAAAATGAATTAAATGATCTACGGAGAGTAGCTTTCGTTTTTTCTGATAAAAAGTATAGGAAGTTTTTAATATTTGATGAGATTTCGCTAAGGAATAAGGGCGAGGTTTACTAAACATATTATTCGATTTGTGAAGTTTAAAATCCAAAGATAATAACCGATTCGCCAACAAATGACAATGTTATAAATTGAAGTTTAAAAAATATGTTTGCGTTTCGCAAAGTTTAATTTGGCCTCTTTTTTATGCTTTTAATTGTTTGGTTATCAATAACTTAAGGTTTTAAAAAGTTTGATAAGTACTTGTATGTGTTTTGTTTACCCTTTTTTAATAAAAGATTGAAATTAAGAGGGTTTTTTTGTGGAAAAAGTGTTTAAAACTGTCGATAAAAATTTTATTTAATGAGTGAATTTTTTTTTCAAAAAATTTATTTTTCAAAAAAAATATATGCGATAATTGAATTAATTACTTAATATTTAAAGGATTATGTAAATCAAACGAAAGTTTGTTAGTGATCGGTTTCTAAAAGCTGAGAAATAATTTTTTCGATGAAAAAATTGTTGATAAGTATACGACAAATTAACCGCCCTGGTCAAGGATTTAAAGCAGAAAGAGGTGATTTTGGAGATATGAGCTGCGTACCAGAATCAATTATTCTAATTTTAGCTTTACCAATCACTCCATTGACTTGAAGCCAGTAAGGGAAATAAGAAGGATACTGCTGATTATCTACAGGTAAATAAATTTCAATCATTTTGCCTGATAGCTCACTTCCATCTTTAGGCCATCTAGTACGCCAAGCATTAAAGCGAACATCTTTAATGATTGAACCATTGACAATCATACGAGGTTGCCATATAGGTCTCCAATCTGGCCCAGATTTAGGCTTAGGCCCGATTTTTTTACGAACTTCTTGAGGAATAGGAGATAATTTCAAATTGAGAAGAGTCGATAAAAAATTATCAGCATCAGAAATCGCGTACCAATCATTTTTAGAAAAAGAGTAGTAACGAATCATACGTCCAGTTTGCAAATTAATTTCATACATCACCCAAGAAGTATTTCCTGGAGCATATTGTTCTACCCATTTTTTCCAGCTTAATTGCTTAGGTTTACGACAATCGGGAATCGCAATCTCTTCGATGGTAAGAATATCATCTTGTTTATCGTAGATATGCATGAGTGTATCAGTTTTATTTGAAGAAATAACAAGATAGTCTCCAGGTACCGCTCTTTGTAAATTTTTGCGTAACTGTAAAATTTCGCTAGCTAAAATAGGCTTCCAGCTTATCAATAAGCAGATTAGCATTAAAAAGATTTTGTGAAGCATTTTTATTCTCCATCTATGCCTGAAAGCTTTTATTTTAATAAAAAGATTTGATTTATGATAAATTACCAGCAATAAAACAATAAAGCAATACAGTATACTAGTATTTTTAGTATAGAATTAATAAAAAATTCAAAAAGTTTGTGAGAATGCCCCCTAATAACCATCTAAGAACGCACCTAAATTGAAAATATATTAAAAAATTCTCTACATTTTTTTGCGAGGGTTATTTATTTGAATGCTATCTAAGATTTTAATTTATTTAGCTTTAAGGATAAATATTTTAGGAATGGAAAATGGTAAAAAGTAAGAGAAATAAAAAATTGCTTTAGCAGTTGATTTTATTTTTAAATTTAATCTACGTTTTAAAAACCGTAAAATATTTATATAGTGCTTAAGATAAAAAATTCAACCCATGGATTAAAAAATCTTAATCTGCATATAAGTTTGGGACATAAAATAATTTTGAGGATTAGTTTTTATGAACCAATATTTTCTAAAAATGGTATAAGTAAGATGGCTTGCAATATTTCTCAAGGAGAATTTTTATGTTTAAACAATCAACAAAATTTTTACTCTTTTTTTTAATAGTTTTTGGCTGTATACATGCAATCAATCCTGAAAATTCTTCAGAAATTCCTTATATTGATAAACGACTTATTGAACTCAAACAGCACTTAAAAGAGTTACAATCGTCTGAATTTAATGAAGTGGTGACAGGGCAAGAATATATGATTGCAGATTGGTCAGCTTACGAAAGAGAAATTCAAAAATTTAAACAAATAAAAGAGCTCGAGCGCGACCTTCAAGATAAAATTGAACAGCTGGAAAAAAGAAAGCGAGAATTGCTAAAGCAGCCTAAAAGCAATCAATAAAAGATAATAAACTTTTTTAGAGAACTTTATCTGATGTTTTAAAACAAAAGAAAGTTTGTGCCAACATAGTAAAAGTAAATTTAAATTTTGTTTGATTCTTGCTGTATGTTGTGAGGTAAATCTTCAATTATAGGATTTTGAATATGTTCTATAGGTAACTCAGGAAGCTGAAGCAATTCTTGTTTCCTTTGCTGATTTAAAAACTTTATTAAATGGTTAAGAGCATAAAGCTCTTGGAAAGACCAAGCAGCTAAAATTCCGAATAAAAGAAATCCAATAGCACCAGTCCATCCAGGAAGCTCTAATGGGCCAATGGAAAGAGAGATATCCCAAAACAAACGGATCAAATTGCCAATAGCAACAAAAGTAATAAGTGTACAGCTTACTAAAAGAGCATTTTTATTTTTCATGTTTCATTCCTTAAATAAAGCATCGGAAACTTAACTTATTATAATAATGGTTATAAATGTTTCAACAAACAAATCAAGGAATCATTATTAAAATCAAAGTCATTCCTCTTGCGTCTTTTTCAGAAAAAGTTGGATGGGAAGGGGATGAATTAAAAATACGACTGGCAGCCATTCCCGATAAAGGCCAAGCAAATACAGAACTCATTCGTTTTTTCTCTTCCTTATTTAAGATTCGAAAAAGTTCTATTCAGCTTATTCAAGGACAAACGAGTCGACACAAAAAAATTTGCATTCAAGATATTTCATTGGAAAGGCTTCAAGTGTTGCTAGCTTGAAAGGAAATGAAGGACAACTTTTTCTTATCTAAAACTCCCATTTTTAATAGACTGATTGCTACCAATTTCTAACTAGGAGCCCATAGTGAGAAAAGCTATTCATTGTTTATTGATTTGCCTGAATCTATTAATCTTTCAATTTCACTTATCAAGTGCAGAAGCTAAGAAGGTTAAAGCTCAACCGGAAGCTTCTAAATGTTTAACAACAGAAGGATTTACCGAAACAACGCATGAGTTAGTTATTAATGGCAAATCTATTGCGTATAAAGCTGTTGCAGGAACCCTGCTTCTTAAAGATGAAAAATGTGACCCCAAAGCAAGTATTTTTTTTATCAGTTATATGAAAGAAAAAGTTACTGATTTGAGTCAAAGACCTATTACGTTTTGTTTTAATGGAGGGCCTGGCTCTTCTTCAGTATGGTTGCATTTAGGAACTTTTGGCCCTAAAAGGGTTGCTTTGACAGATAACGGCGATGCCCTACCTCCTTATCATCTCATTGATAATGAATTTTCTATTTTAGATGACACCGATTTGGTGTTTATTGATCCTGTTTCTACAGGATTTAGCCGCGCTATTCCTCCAGAAAGTGCTAAAAACTACCATGGTGTGGAAGAGGATATCAAATCAATGGCTGAATTTATTCGAATTTATATTACTCAATATCATCGATGGGAATCTCCCAAGTTTATTGCGGGAGAAAGCTATGGGACGACAAGAGCTGTCGGATTGGCTGGATATTTACATAAGAATTATTATCTTAATATTAATGGCTTGATTTTGGTTTCCTCTGTACTTAATTTCCAATCGATTGATTTTAATGCTGGAAATGATTTGCCTTACTTATTGTTTTTACCAAGCTATACTGCAACAGCTTGGTATCATAAAAAACTTTCTCCTGACTTGCAGCAGCTACCTTTGGAAAAAGTTCTTAAAATGGCTCGTGAATTCGTCGATAATGTTTATGCAAATGCTTTATTTAAAGGGGATTTACTTTCCAAAGATCAATACCAAAAAGTAGCTCGTGAAATTGCCCATTTGACAGGTCTTTCGATCGATTACGTAGAAAAAAGCCAGCTCCGTATCGATATGATGCGTTATGTTAAAGAGTTGTTGAGAAACAATAGACGTACAATTGGAAGGTTTGATAGCCGATTTTTAGGAATTGATATTGATGCCGTAGGGGAATACTTTGAATACGATCCTAGTATGGATGCTATTTTTGGAGCTTTCACAGCAACGCTAAATCATTATATTTATAATGATTTGAAATGGAAAGGGGAGAATCATTATAAAATTTTAACGGATGTCCAACCTTGGAAATATGGGAATGGAAATCAGTATTTAAATGTGGCAGAAACTCTTCGAAGTATCATGACTAGAAACCCCTATCTTCGTATTTTTGTCGCAAATGGATGTTACGATTTAGCAACTCCATTTTTTGCGACCGAATATACATTTAATCATTTAGGATTAGACCCCTCTTTTCCAAATCGCGTAATGATGACTTATTATGACGCTGGTCACATGATGTATATTTATCGCCCTGCTCTTATTAAATTAAAAGAAGACTTGGCGAAATTTTTTCGAATAACCTTAGAAGCCCAAGAAAAGGAACTCCATACGAATGATTTAATTAGTCATTAGAAAAACTTGATTTTTGTTTCGAAGAATGTTATTTTTTATTGTCTTACTCTTTACTTGGGGCAATAGCTCAGTGGTTAGAGCAGCGGACTCATAACCCGCTGGTCGTAGGTTCAAATCCTACTTGCCCCACTTTTTATAACTTGTTGATTAACACTGCTTAAGGTTTATGATGATGACATTCAATCATTAAAACCCAAGCCACTAAAATGGGTCGTGGCACACAGGTGGCACAGTTCAGCCCTATACACCTCAGCAAATCACAGCATTATCATCACAGTGAACTTGTCACTGCTCACGCTAACCAACCAAATGGAGCATGAGCATGGAGCAAGGCATTCAAAAAAGAATCAGCAAGAAAAATATTGTAAGTTACAGAGTTCAGATTAGAGAAAGTGACGGCTTTTCTCCAAAATCTAAAGCCTTTCCTACACATCGAGAAGCCAAAGATTGGCAAAAGCAAGAAAAAGCCCGTAGAAGGCAAGAATACGGCCCTACTGACCAGATAAAAGGTAAACAGACTTTGGCTGATCTCATTTGACCGTTACATAACGGTTATTCTTCCCACAAAACCCAAAGATGCCAGAAACATGAAGCGTCATCTTGACTGGTGGCGCGATAAAATTGGCAAGTATGGCTTAGTTAAGATTTCACCTGATTTGATTGCTCAATGCCGACAAGATATTGCTGAAGGAACTACCTCTAAAAAAACTAAAAGATCTCATGCAACTGTCAATCGCTATCTACCCTCCCTATCAACCATTATGACATATGGCGTTCGTGAATGCGTTTGGATAACAGATAATCCTTGTTTGCGGGTAGCTAAATTTAAGGAGCCAAAAAGACGCGATAGAATTGCTTCTTGCGATGAATTTCCTCGCTTACTTGAAGAATGCAAAAATAGTCGTAATGAACATTTATTGCCTGTTGTTCTTCTAGCTATTACCACAGGTATGAGAAGCAGTGAAATTTTATCCAATAGAATAGAAGGGAATAATATGGCTAATACCAGATTCAGAGGGCAAAAGTACACGTTTGGAATATTTGCCCTTTTCTAAATCTACAGTTCGTTGTTACCGCATTGATGGCAATAAAATTTTCAATGATGAAATTTAAAAGGTGAGAGATAGGAGAGGAATGTGAGCTATCACATATCTCACGTATCTCATCAAAAAAATAATAAACTCATAAGTGGTTTATAGAGAGAAAATTTTTTCATTCGATGCTATTTTTCGTATTTATATAAAATTCTAACTATTCGTAATTGCCATTGGGCAATAAAGGAAGAAAAAAATCCTTGATTTCTAACACAATCTTCTCAAGAGAAATTGGCTCATGTCCAATACCTTTAAGAAAAGATTCCCAGCGTTCTAGCGTTTTTGGAGTATTATAAAAAGCTTCAGAAAAAGCTTTTGGAACTTCTCCAACTACAGTTTTGCGGTTTTGAAATACGTCTCGAATAACAGGCGCTATTCTTTCTGGTGCGATTTGAAACTGATTAACCATCGTCCATACATCGTAAAAGTCCTTCATTCTACTGTTAGCAAGACCAAGCTTCACCATTGCATCTAACTTTTCTGCAATCATTGTTTCTGGTGTATATCCTCGAAGCTGTGGAAATGGAAAGTCTAATAAAGTTGGATAATCTAAATTAGCTGGCTTAGGAAAAATTTTATCACTAAAGCCAATATCGATGCGTAACGGCAGCTTTGCTGTATGCAAATGCGCAGAAAAACGAGCAGACAGGCCAGTATATTCAGTTTCAATTTGAGATTCGGCAAGAGTTAGAGCAGTGGAATCAAATTCAATGCCATCTTGTAAAACAGGATATGAACAAATTTCTTTTAGGATTTGTGAAATATTTTCAATGGAGTTATTAGCTTTTGCCAATAGATCGATATCAACAGTTGCCCTGTGAGTAGCTGGATCCCACACCATTAACATTAAACCACCCTTTAAAAAGAATGAGTTTTTATGATTTGAAACACTTAAGCGGTATAAAAATCTTTCCATAGCATAATATTGGAGAATTTCTTGTGTAGGTCGATTTCTCTTTAAGGCAATATTTTTTAATTTAGTATAAATAGATTCTTGTAAATTTTTCTTTTCAACATTCATGGTTATTGACTCACAATTGTTTCAATGATGGGCTGAAGAATATTTTCAACTCGACAAATTTTAGCATAGTCATAAAGCTTATCAAGATTTGTTTTTCCTTTTCTCCAATACTCTTTGTATGCCTCTAAAACAACATCCATACCAATTTTTTGCCTGAATTTTAGGCAATCAGCTAAAGTTTTTTCGACATTATAAATTTTAACTGGAAAACCGCTAACTGAAATTATTTCAACACCGGAGTCATAAGAATCTTTAGAATACCAAAAAAAACGCAATGGTGGGTAACTTGGTTTAGGAAGCCTTGATGTTCTTGGTAAAGCTATGTAGACAAAGTGAGGAATTTGAGTTGTCAGTTCGTAATAGGCTAAAGCTGAAATTAGACAAATAATCCCATGAGGAATTCTTTTTGCAACCAAAACCAAATCAGGCTCCGAAAAATCAGGCATAGAAGCTAATCGAAAAACTCCTCGACCTAATGACTCAAGAACTCCCTCGTCTCGTAATTTGTACAAATAAACGGGATGTATTCCTAATTTTATCGCTTCCGCTGTACGCAAGATACCGTTATGTTGTCGAAAAATTTCTATTGGATCATTTTTTCTTGGTTTCATATGATAAATATGTTTGCACTTATTTGATTCTGTATGCATTATTATCATTTGAAGAATTACTAGTCAACATTTGAGTTTTGAATGAAAAAATGGTTCGTTACAGACACACACACTTTTCCCATGCTAATATCATCAAATATGCAAACCGTCCGCTTGCAAATGTTAAGAAATGGACTGTATGCTTATTGACAATTGGAATTTATGTGTTGCTGAGAATGATCAAGTTTTCTTCTTAGGCGATTTTGGGTTAGGCAGTGTTCAATATTTACAATCAATTTGTGCTAAGCTGAAGGGCAATAAAATCTGCATTGCACAGATCGCAATTGTGGAAAATTGTTCCTGACAAGTCAACGCCGCTGAAATCAGCACTTTTCAATGTGGTGTTTGTAAAATGGCTGTCTTTTAATTTGCTTCCATTGAAAGAACTACTCTTCATGTTGAGATCTGAAAAATTGCAGTACTGCAGCAGACAATTCTTAAAATTCGCTGAGAAAAATGTCTTCTCGCATTTGAAAAATTCAGCTCCAGCAATCTTGCAGTCTGAGAATTGAACATTTTGAAGACAGCAACCGTCCAGCTTTACAAAACTGAAATTGCAATTCGAGAAAGTGCACGAACAGAATTTTACATTCCGCAGAATAGCTTCAGAGAAATCACAGCTATTGAAGGTGCAGCCAGTGAAGGAATGCTTTTCTAGGCTTTTCTTGGAAAAGTTTTCTGACTTGATTATCTCTCCATCTATCTTCTATTCGATTTCAGGCATGTATAGCTCCAAGTTAGTATTTCCTCACAGCTTCCGTAGGAGGCAATTGCTTTAAAAAACTCTTGAGATAACTGAAAGTCTGTAGTAAAATAAAGGCAATAATAACTCGTTGAAGGAGCTAGATCCAGTGAAAATTTAAGTTTGAATCCAATCTGTTAACTAAACAACCCAAGGATCAAACTTATGTCTCGGCTTCTCATACAATTTTCACATCTTTTTAAATCTTTTCGCTCTTTTCCTCTCTTCGAGGATCTCTCCTTTTCGATTAATGAAGGCGAATTTTTTGCCTTGATCGGCGAAAACGGGGCTGGAAAAACGACGCTGCTTCAGATTCTGGCTGGAACCATGCAGCCTGATTCCGGCAATTTCAGCAAAGTTTTCGGCATTTCAATCGCCTTCCTTCCACAGGAAATCGTTCTGGCCAATCCTTCAGTCTCTGTAAGGGAATTCATAGAAGGAAGTTCTCTTTCGGACCTTGAAAAAGAAATGGCAGCCTGCCTGGAAGATCCGGACCGTTTGGCTGAATGGGCTGATTTGCATGAGAAATACGAGCAGTTAGGCGGATACCGCCGGATTCCGATCGAACAGGTTCTACGCGGACTGAAGCTGGAAAGTAGCCTGCTCGATCTGCCCATGTCCCGCTTAAGCAGCGGACAAAGAGTGCGGGCAGCGCTGGCTAAAGCATTGGTAGAAAATCCGGATCTTCTGCTTTTGGACGAACCAACTAATCATCTCGACCAGGAAATGCTTGAATGGCTGGAATCTACTTTGAAGCAGAGGCAGGGAGCCTGCGTTATCGTCTCGCATGACCGTAAATTTTTAAATGCCGTCTGCAATAGGCTCGTCGAGATCAAAAACGGCAAGCTCACCAGCTACGGAGGCAGCTATGACTTCTATCTTGCAGAGCAGGAAAGGATACTGGAAAGGCAGATGAAAGCTTATAAAGCTCAAGACGAAGAAAGATCTTTTCTCAAGCAGAAAATCAAAGCAGTTACCTTTTCCAAAGGAAAGCCCCCTCCTCCAAAGGACCACAATATCATAGCTTACTACGATAAAAGAGGGGAAAAGCATCAAAAATCGCTGCAGCATAAACTCGATGCCATGAAAGCCCGGCTTGAAGAAATTGAAACCGATCTTCTTCCTCATCCAAAGCCGAAAAGCATCAAGGGCCTCAAATTTGTTGAATTGCCTCTGGCATCTTCCGTTGCGATCGAACTGGATCAGGCGGGCAAGGCTTATGGAAATAAAGTTTTATTTTCCCATTTTTGCAAGAGCATCTGCAAGGGAGACAGGATTCTTATCACAGGCCCGAATGGATGCGGAAAGACGACGCTCTTGAAAGCGATTGCCGGAATCATCCCGTTGGACGCAGGAGGCATCCGCTCGGCATCTACCGCAAAAATCGCTTTCCTAGACCAGGAAGTTGAGTTGCTGCCTATGGATCAAACTTCTCTTCAATACTTTGAAAGCCAGTTCCATCTATCTGAAGAGGACTTAAGGCGCGAACTTCATAAAGCATCCTTGGGGGGAGCGGATTTGCTGAGGCGCCCATTTTTCACATTGAGCACAGGGCAAAGAAAGCGGATGATGCTGCTCGCCCTTGTTCTGGAAAAGCCCAACGTCCTCTTATTGGACGAACCTACGAACCATCTGGATTTCATGACCTTGGAAGCCTTTGAGAAGGCCCTTCTCGAGTTCGAAGGGGCCGTTGTAGCGGTATCGCACGATGCCACCTTTATTGAAAAAATTGCTACTCAGGAATGGAGGCTTGGATCAGGAACATATCCGTTTTGTGCTCAATTGGATTGAATCTGGAAGTGAAATTTTTCGTATACAAAAACTAGTGACTCCGGATACGCATTTAGTTGCATATTTCGTAGTTGTCTCTCCAGAAATAGATCAGATTTTATTAGTGGATCATAGAAAAGCCGAACTATGGTTTCCACCTTGGCGGTCATGTTGACCCCGGCGAGGATCCCAAGGAAGCGGTCAAAAGAGAAGCCAAGGAAGAGTTTAGAATCGAGGCCGAGTTTTTATCTAATGAACCGCTTTTGCTAACGGCAACCAAAACAGTAGGGAATGTTGCCAAACATACAGATGTATCACTTTGATATTTGCTTAAAGGCGATTCAAGCCAAGATTTGGATTACGACTCTAATGAATTTCACCAGATTTGTTGGTTTTGGATCGATGAGATTCCATTCGAGAAATCCGATCCACATATGAAGAGGTTTATACAGAAAATATGCTGTCAAATGAACCTAAAGATAGACCATATGATAGAGGCTGACAAATGAACTTAACTATTCATTCGTTAAATGCTAGCGAAGCTGAAAAAGCTTGCCGAGAGCTCACACGTGCTCTTCCTGAATATTTCGGTATTCAAGAGGCTAATAAATGCTATGCAAAGGGAGCAAGAGCAAGAGAGCTACTTACTTTTGATGCGAAGCTTAACGGCATCTATGTAAGATTGATCTCGTGCGAAATACCTTTTCCTAACAAAGCTAATATTTACTAGACGGCAGTCAGAAAAGAATATCAGAGTCAAGAAATAAGCCAAGCTCTTTTGAAATATGCTGAGGTTTACTGTTCAAAGAGACAGTTGTGCATCCATGATTGTTGAGACACTAAGCCCTGCAGAAAAGGACCCCAACTACATAAAAACGTACGCTTTTTATAAGCAGAATGGGTTTGAACCTTTATTCGAGTTGACTACTTACAAAACTGATTTTAAAATGGTATATTTATACAAAAAATTTGGAAAAAATGAAAAAGACTGATTTTTGATCAGTTTTGTTCCCATAGTCTATTGAAATTTCTTGATTTAAAATTTAACACAAAGACCCACTTGATAGAATTGGGTGTTTCTGTTAAATTGAATACAGGAGATTACCTATGAAAAAACCTACAAGCCTAAGTATTATTCGTCCGCTTCTTGTTCAACCCTCATTCACTGCAGATGAGGTTAAACAATTTGAGGTTTCTGCTGCTCATCTTGGCTACTATATTAAGAAAGGTTTAATTAAACGACTAGGGCGCGGCATTTACCAAAGTGCAGACTATCAAGGATCTCCTGAAAATTTTCGATGGGAGGACCTTATAGAGGCTGTAAATTCTGTACCCAATGGGGTTATTTGCCTCATTTCTGCACTAGCTATCCACGATATAACCGAGGAAATCCCACGAGAACATTGGATTGCTGTACCACATACTACTTCCATTTGCAGAGGTGTTAAAGTGAGAATTGTGAGACTCCGCAATATGGAGCTTGGAAAAATAGAACTTGACCTGGGAGGTGTTCGCATTCCTATATTTAATCGCGAACGAACCATCATCGATTCCTTTAGGCTACTGAGTCGAGAAACAGCCATCAAAGCTCTAAAAATGGCTCTATCCCAAAAAGGGGCGGTGCGATTGGATCTTAAAAAACTGCAGTCGTACGCAAAAAAACTTAGATTTAATATTGCCCCGTACCTTATCACGGCAATAACATGAATGAACAAGGACTAAAGAATCGTCTTCAAGCTATTTCCAAAGAAAAAGATATCAATTTCAATGAGTGATAGAAGAAGCTGCTTCTAGAACGGTTTTTATCCCGCTTATCTCGATCGACATATACTCAACAATTCATTTTTAAAGGAGTTTCCTCCTCGCCTAGATTAGGGAAATTGGACGAGAAACGACTGATCTCGATTTTTTACTCACAAGCATAAACGCCAGTGAAGACAAGATAAAGGAAGCTATAGAAGAGATTATCGCGATAGAATCAGAAGATGGATTTTCGTTCAGTTATGAAGAAATAGAGCTTTTAAAACAGCCACATATGGACTATCCAGGGTATCGCTTCGGTTTGAAAGGAACATTTGGCCGCATGAGGGATAAGATTCAGATTGATGTAGGCATAGGAGACGTTGTCACGCCCACCACTCGCGAATTGCACTTCTTTCAGTACAAGGGTAAGCCAATGTTTTTTGAAGGTGAGATTTCCTTGGTTGTCTATCCTTCCGAAACGATTTTTGCAGAAAAGCTTGAGACAGTGCTTTCTAAGGGAGCTGCTAATAGCCGTATGAAGGACTATCATGACCTGCTTCTACTCACGCGAACCATATATGATTAACTTTAACAAGTTGCAAGTATTACTAAAGAATACGTTTAGCAATCGCGGTACGACTCTTGAGCTTATTGATTTCAAAACAGATGAGTTCAAGCCAATGCAAAAACTCTGGGTTGCACACATCAAAAATTTAAGCCAAGCAGCTCAGAAATTGAAGCTTCCAGAGAGCATTCAAGATGTCATTAGAGAACTCAATACGATCATCAAGAATGTAAAAACATGTTAAATCCACCTCTAACATGAAGATGTGAACTGCGCTTCTAAAAAATCAACGCCTGAATTTCGGCGGCAGCCTTTTTGCTAATTCAATACAATGCAGCAAAGCAAGAAAATGCAATAGAGTGATATCAGCCAAAAACAAGAGAGAATACTATCTAGCACTAATTGATAAAAAACAGAGTATGAGGGGATCTTTTTTGTTGGAGCTAAAAACATTGGGTATTTTGGCGTCCAACATGTCCTACAAGGAAGCCAAAATTTGAGATTGTGAATTTTTCAAAACTACCCAGCAGGCAACTTTAGCCTCGTTTAGACCTTGTAAACGCTGCAGGCCTTTTTTTTATCCTAATCATGTCTCTGAACTTGTGCGAACTCTGTTGAAGCAGTCGAAAAAGCCCCAAAAAAGTTGGAAAGACAGAGATTTTTAAGAAGTATCCGTAGATACTTCGACTGCTCGCCGTCAGTTTAAGAAAAGTTTTGATATGGCATTTGTTGAATATGCATGTGCAAGACGCATGGGACTGGCTATGAAACAAATAAGAGCTGATGATCCTGTGTTCGAAGCCAACTCTCAAGCGGCTATGAATTGGGTAGTGTCTTTAAAGATGTCTTTTCACGATTTATGGGAACGCCTCCATCGAAGTTCGGGAAAGATAATGTTATTAAGGCACCATGGCTCGATACGCTGCTTGGTCCAATGCTAGCTATTACAGATGAACAGGCTCTTTATCTTCTAGAATTTGTAGACCTTCACGGTCTAGGAAGGGAGGTTGAACGACTTCGACAGAAAACTAAATCAGCGGTTATTCCGTGTTATACAAAGCCTATTAGGGCAACTAAAAATGATAGGAATCTATATAGAATTAATTTTATCTTCCAAACCTAAAAATGTTTGAGAGAATTTATGGCACCTAAGTAGTGGAAAGAAAAGCTGGATAAGTAATGTTTTAGAGTTGGTAATGAACAAAAATATTTGAAAAAGAATAAGCAGGCGATTTGATCGATTCTCGTATCATGCAGAGTATAGGGGAGCTTCTATAGGGGAGCTTCTACTGCTGAAATGGGCTTCAAAATTATGACAAGCATTACAAAGGCAGTCATTCCAATAAAAAAACTAAAGGTAAAGAATTGACCAAGGCAACCCAATAAATTAGCACAATTTATGCAAGCATTAGCACATTTCAAAGTTTTTGAAAATTAATAAAAATAAAGGTTCAAAAGGTTTGAAGAGAAGCTTTTGTACTTTTTGAACTGTGGTATAAATTAAAATTTTTTGAAAAGACATCTAAAATTCATTTTATAATTTTATTCTTATACCAAGTACAATAACCAAAAAGGGAAAGGATACTTTGGATTAGGGTATGGTTCATGATTAACACCTTCCATGCATCCTGTACAAGCCGAAGTTACATTAATCTCTTTGTTTACATTATAAATAGTGGCTATCGCATCAAGAGATACATTAGCAATCCAACCAAATGGAACAAAAGCTTCAAGTGCGCCCCGGGCTATTTGAGTAATCCCTGTTAGTAAAGCTTCATCATACCAATGACCAATGATAGCTCCTCGAGTTGCATTACGCTCGCCTACAGCTAAAGTGACAGCACACATCATAAGACCCGAACCCATACGCACACAACCAGAGACAATAGAAACGCCAGGAATATACCCCAAAATATTTAAAGTTAAATTATGTATTTTTAAAAAAGTTACTAACGTGTTACGAACTTGCCGAGGATATTTATAATTAGTATGCCATTTTAGATTAAATGTATCTGTATTAATAGAGCGTAAACCATATGTGTTCATAAATTAATTTACTCGATATTTGTTTATTTTAAATAATAATTTTACTAACTTAGTTATAAGGCGATCTGTTTTTCTCCCTTACAATATTTGATCCTTGAAGTTAGCCTCCTTAAACGACTTATTCACAAAAAAATCATCGAACATCCTGTCGATTTGAATCAATTTTACCTTAAATCGGAACTATACTATTTTTATTGTAATAAAATTTGCAAGGGAGTTAGCCTTTAAACTCGCTCTCTAATTTTTAACTGCACTGTGATTTCGCTATTACCATTATTTATACATCCATTAGAGGCAATATATATTTTTTTAAATTGACTTGAAAGAGAATCTATTTCTTGATTAATAGTGGAGGAAAGAGCGTCTACATTTTGCTTTGTGATTTTAAATTCTCGAATTACACTCATTTTCCATCCAGATTGGATAATCGAAGTTGAACACTCATCTGAAAACTCTCTAGAATATTTAACTCCTGATTGAATACTTTCGATAATACTTTTTTGAGATTGGTTGTGTTTTTTGAGACCATAAATGCCTGTCAATTTAACCAATATTCCTATCCCGGCTAATGCACCCAAAGTAGGGTAGGCAAAGATTCCAGTAGCTACATTCATCACTATCCAAGCACTCTTTTTTAAGCCAGAGCTAGCCTCTATCTTTTTGGCAAAAAAATTATGGTACATTTTTAGCGGTTGAAGTAAAAATTCACCATGTAAATCTTCAGTTTTATAAATATTTTTTACTGAATTAATCATACTAATCCTTTGTTTTTATTGTTAATAGTTTAAATATATTATAATAAATTATAATTTAATATTCAACTAATGAATTACAATAATTAAATTTTTTAAACTTTTTTATTATTTCTAAAGAAATAAACGGTACAGATGGCTTGCCTATCGTATCATCAAAACAATAAAATTCAGTACTATTTTGATCAGACATCCTTAATCTTTTTACTATAGCGGTTGATTGGTAGGGGGTTGTGTATTGTATAGCTCGGACCACCATTCTCATATTTGCCATGATAAATCCATACTGAATATCCTTGGAGGATGTTCAAAAAGCGAATTAGCTGGTTTTTGCTAAAATATTTTTTAGCCTTTCATAAAGAGAAAAAAAGTGAAGATTAAAAAACTTAAGGATAAGTATCCTTATGTAGATTTTTATCTGTTTCAAAGCTCTAAAAAAATGCAGAAAAATTTTTAGAAACTACAGGAAGGGATAATGTTTTGTCTTATTCATAAAATATGTCTATCGATGTAAAAGTACAGGGTGATTTCAAATGACTAAGGTGCATGTAAGTGAATTTGAGATCGATACACTAATCGTACGACGATTGCTCATAAAGCAATTTCCCAGTTGAGCTGACTTAACCGCTAAAGCCTTTTCTATCCGTTAGTACAGATAACGCTTTATAACCAACCTGTTGCCCTCATTCAACTTCCTTACTATAAAGATAAAAACCCAGTGCTGGCGAATAATGCTCTACATATAATTCAAGAGATTATTAAGAAAGAAGGTGATCAGTAGTATGAAAGAATACGTTTTTAAACCGTACAGCTCAATTTTTCCTATCCTTTTTGAAAAAGAAAAAAAATTACATCTCATGTGCAAAAACTTATAGCAATTGAGCATATTGGTAGTACTGCTGTTCTTAGATTGGGCGGGAAAGGAATTGTCGACATCGCCATAGCTGTGAACAAGAAGGACATGGATGCTGTACCAAAACACTTCAAAGCTTGGGATATGAATTTATGCTAAATTTTAGCACTCTTGATCGATTCTATCTATCTTATTACTTACGATGATTCAGAAGAAAAAAATAGAAGATATCATATTCATTTAACTTATCCTGAAAATCGTAAATAGAAAGAATTTTTGGGATTTAGAGTTTATCGTAGAAACAATTTAAAGGGGCTCAGGAATATGCAGAATTGAAAAAACAAGCAGTCCTTGAAGCAAATGATAATGGCGAGAGATATCGAAAAGTAAAAAATCCTATGTTTAAAAAAATTAACTCTAAAAATCAGCAAAACCAATGATTCGTAAAAATTTTGATGAGGCAGGCGAGAATTGAAGATGCTAGCGCAATTGTAGAAGTAGGGCGTGAAATTACACAAGAGCCAGGTCATTTCTATTTATAACCTTCAGGGTTAATGGTTGAATAGGAATTGGTCTTTATGCAGACTGCGATAGAGCTCAGCAACTCTACTTTCGCTTAGGATATGTATATGATGGTTGCGGAGTAACTTACAACTATCAGCTTATAGTTCCTGGTGAACCTTACCCATTAGATGACAAACTGATCCTTTGGCTGACAAAAAACTTATAATACCGGGGTAACTTACAAAATGACAGGTCCAAACCCAAACTATTTTCATCCAATTAAAGATTATGACAAACTAATTTTTCTAAAAAACTTTGTTAAAGCCAGCAATATTTTTATCGGGGATTATACCTACTTTGATGACAGAAGATATGGTCCAGAGAGATTTGAAGAGCACAATGTTTTGTATAACTATGACTTCTCAAAAGTAAAGCTTGTTATTGGAAAATTTTGTGCTATCGCAGCAGAAACTCGCTTTATTATGACGGGGGACCATAAGCTCGATGCAATTAGCACTTATCCTTTTCCCATATTTGGTTATGGTTGGGAAAGCGCTTTCAATGTTTACGACTTACCAGTCAAGGGAGACATTATCGTCGGCAATGATGTCTGGTTCGGATATGATTCACTAGTTATGAATGGTGTGACGATAGGTAATGGAGCGATCATTGCAGCCAGGGCGGTGGTTGTAAAGGATGTACCTGCCTACTCGATTGTTGCAGGCAACCCAGCTAAGGTTGTAAAAATGCGATTTGATGATAAGACTATCGACCGTTTGCAAAAAATTTCTTGGTGGAATTGGGAGATTGAAAAAGTTAATAAAAACCTAAAACTGATCTGCCATCTTAATATAGATCACTTAGAATTAGCATCCCATGGATGACGAAGCTCCTGAATATGAATAATCCTGAAATTGATAGAGATATTATTTAAAAAAAGAATTACAAAAGTAATATTCACCCATCTTTAATCTTTAAAATAGATTTAGTTTTTTTGAATTCAGTCAAACTCCTGACAAATTCCTGACATTCATTAATTAATTAGTATATTTAAATTTCCTAAACTTCCTCTTTGATTTGTCTCGAATCATGTAAAATGTTGCAGATTGACAATCAGCTGCTTGTGTTAAGATGAAAAACAAATTCGCTCTTTGATGAATAACTTAGAACAATTCATCACTGATGATACCCCTGGCAATATTGACCCTCTTATCAAAATGACGGTTATTCATCATCAATTTGAGAGTATCCACCCTTTTTATGATGGCAATGGCAGAAATGGGCGTATTATTAAAATACTTTATCTTGTGAAGCATGGTCTATTGGATACCCATTGCTTTATTTTTCTCATTATATCAACCAGAATAAGAGTAAATATTACCGATTATTTCAAGCAGTTTGGGACTACGAAGATTGGGAAAAATTGGGTGCTTTACATGCTAGAGTAAATCGAACAAATTTTGCGCCAAACTACAAGTTTGATAATAAGAATGAGAGATTTAATGTAGCATCATAAGCATAAGTTACGCGATGAGTTAACAAAGATGTATAGCCAGGACTTGTTAAATAAACTTTTTCGTCATATTTATACGAAAATTGATTTCGTCATGCATGTGCTGCAAGTTACACGCAAAACCGCAGCAAAATAACTGGATAAGCTCGTAGGAATTGGCCTGCTTACTAAGCATAAAAGAGGGAAAGAAAATTATTATATGAACAATATCCTGTTTGATCTTTTGTTCAATGTGGGCTTAAAACAAAAGAACATTTCGTGAGTAAAAAACGCAAAATAGGGATATGTGAGAACCATCATGGGTACAAAAAATGAGTTTTCTACCCATGATCAATTATCATATACGATTTCATCTGAAAAAAATATTGATGATTTCCACAGCTCGATTATAACGATTTATTCATTTCGATAGATATCAAAAAACTATAGAATGCCAAAATTCAAACAACGCAAAAAGAAATAATTTTTTAATTTAATTAGAGAGCATCAAATTGTTGATCCTTTAAGCTGATTAAGCTTTGCCGCAAGCTTGAAGAGTTTGGATTGATTTCTTAAGTAAAAGAGGAACAGTTTTTTCTTTGAAGGGCGCTTTGCAAGCACCCACGCAATACCCCTACATGCCTCAAAAATGAGAATAGTCTTTTTATCCATGATTTATCCTCGTTTGTCTTAAATTCGCAGAATTTTAGGATAATAAAAGGTACATGTAGTATGAAGCCGGGAAAAAATAGAAATGTTCTTGGTCACGTCATTTTAAAATTTTGCGCTCATCTCCATTTTCCAGAAACTTCAATCAAAATTGCACAAATTCAAGTATCGGAATCCCTATTTCCAGTAATCTTGAATGGCTTTCCATTGAAATATGTGGTACACGGCAGCCAATCCAACGATTGCATAAACCGCTCTGGCAACCACAGGAAATTGGCCAAAAATAAATTCTACGAGGTTAAAATTGAATAGACCGACTAGTCCCCAGTTAAGACCCCCAATGACTAATAAAATAGGGGCGATGATCTCTATAGTTTTCATATATTCTCCTTAAGTTAGTTAGCCGTTCATCTAAAAAATTTAAAGGTTTTTTTATATTCATGCAACCCTATTAGAAATAGTTTGCACAAAAAAATAAAAAATTTAACCCTCCAACATAAGGGGGCTCAATTACTGGGCTACCTGATGAACAATCATTTCTCTCTGTGGCAAATGGTCGAGAAGTGATGCCAAAGTCAATTAACCTGATACTTGATCAAACCGAAAAAAATCTAATCTAGGTCTCTCTGTTATAAAGTGTGCGCTTTTTATTATGCACTTTCTAAAATGGCTGGTGGACTTCCTCAAAAGCCTTAAACCATGAAATCTTAAGCTTCAATTATCATGGTTTACTGTCTGAGCTATTTTCAGATGGTGAGAATACATTCTGGCTTTTTCTCGTTATGAAAGTTGGCCTTGAAAAAATCATTGTTTATGGAGCCACTCCAAGCTTCAAAGACTGCAAAACATCTATTTAGGTATGCCACTTGTATCCGTAAATATGTTATCTGTGCTATGCAAGCTAGTTTGTTAAGATGAATGATATTATTGTGTAATCTGAATTTCCATTTCATCATTATAAACTTTTTCTTTTTTACGAAGCCGATAAATATCAAAAATACCTACTATAGTATTGCCAAAAAATGAAACTGCTTCAATTGTACCTCTTGCAAAATTATAAAAACCTAAAGTTGCCTCATTTAGGTGGCTATTTCTATTTTGCTTGTCAAAAATAGCTTTTGCTAAGTGAGCAATTGTGTGTACAATTCTAAGAAGTGCGCGTCCTGTACCTGTTACAGTGCTTAGTCCAGGAATAATACCGCATATATTTAACCAGTTAATTCTAAGTTCACTATAAGTAAGTGTATTTTGTCTAGTACGCTTAGGTTCATTTATTACTGTAATTGATTCATCTGATTCATTTTCAGACACTGCTAAACGATAAGTAGTAATATTTTTTGTTTTAGTAATTCTCAAATCATTTGGATTTGTAATATCTGGTCTTAAAAAAGATCCCGTGAATAAATTACCTGTTATAGAAAAGCTCATGTTAATTCCTCATAATTAAAAAATTTTAGGTAGTGCTAAATAGGTAAGGCTATTTCAATAAACTGATTTAATTGGATAGATTAATTATTCTAATTCAAGCGGAGAAGAGCAATGAGATGTACGCACTGTGGCTCAGAATTGGTAAAGAAGAATGGTGATACCAAAATTTTCGCTGTTTAGAATGTGGCAAACAGTGGAGCGAAAACAATGAAGCTAAAAACATTAACGAACAAACAAAGGAACTTGTCAGAAAAGCTCTTTTTAGAAACGGTATCTTTTAATGGAATATGTAGAATTTTTGATGTAAGGATGCCATGGTTGCTAGATTTTATTAATTTCATTATCCATGATTTGCCTGAGGATTTAAATGCACAAGTCACTTGCCGTGAGAAAGAAGAGTTGGAAATGGCTAAACTTGAAGGAAATGAGCGATGGAGTTTTGTAGGAAATAAGAAAAATGATCAGTGGTTATGGCTTATCTTCCATAAAAAAGTCGCCAAGTGCTTGCTAAGCAAGTGGGTCCTCGAGATAAAAAAACCGCTGAGCTTCTTTTTGCAAAACGACCTGAATCCCTCTAAAGAAAGCCCTCTATTTCACTGATAAATTTAATGTCTATTGAAACCATTCCTTGGAGTCAACATCAACCAGTTAGCAAGCAATCTGGTCAGACAAGCGACATTGAAAAATTTAATTGTACCCTCAGACAAAGTCGTGCAAGACTTGTAAAGAAAACACTTTCATTTTCTAAAAAACTAACTAATCACATTGGGTTAATAAAATACTTTATTTGTGATTACAATAGAGACAATTGAGAGCCTTACCTATTTAGCACTACCAAATTTTACTCTAAAAATAATTATATCTGGCTTTTGATGAAAAATCAGCTAATTTCAAACTTATCATGCATAATTCACATCGTCAATTCAGCTATAAAAAGTTACAGAAGATTTTAAACAATTTTTATAAATTGAAATCTTCTAAATTGTTATTTTGCTTATTTTTAAGCTATTGCTAATAATTGTAATTTAAGGCGCACAATATAAAAAATACTGTGTTATCAAGTAGTTAAAAAGTAAAGAAATTTATAAACAGATGAAAGTTTGCCTTGCAAGGTAATTATAGGAGGAATAAATTATTTTTATAAAAGCATTGGAGTTTTTAATTAGATAAGTAAAGAGGTAAAGAAGATGAACAATATTTTTAAATCAAATCCCTCTAAATTACAAAACCCAGAAAAACAAGGTTACCTCAAAATCAACAGCAAAGAGAAAAACTCCAAGTTTCAAATATTGAAGCAACTCTTCAAAAAGCCACATTTCCAATGAATAAAGCGATGATTATCGATTTTTTTAAAAGCGACATGAAAAAGCTAGCAAGCTTAGGTCTTGTCAATTTAATCGATGAAGTTGATGATATTATTTATCATAGCTCATCTCAACTCATTCAAGAGCCTGAATCGATATATCAAAAAAAAGGAAAAATCAATAGAAAATAATTAATTTAATCGAGTGAGTTTTTAATTTAAATTTTTATTTAAATTAAAAGTAAAAGGAATAAATTAAATGCAAAGCCATGAGACCTCTCAATCATTGCGGAAGTAACAAAAAATGAAGAGCAAGGATTCTAAAGTTTATGAAAATATACTTACTAAATTGAATTCTCTTTATTAGATGTCCTTGATGGTTTTTGTTGCAGCCAGAAAGGGAATTGTTCGTTAAAATGAAAATTCGTTCAGATGAAAAGGTGACAAATCTTAAGGTGAAATTAGGGATTGAGTTGTTGTTAAAGCAGTATTAAGTGAATTAATAGACGCTCTAGTTAAAAAAGCAAAACGCATAGATATGAATATTGTTAAAGCTGTGTTAAAAAAACCTTGCGCTAGAACGTATTAATTTCCTTTAAAAAATAAAGAAGCTCTTAGAGCAAAGTTATGTACATTATCTAGAAAAATAGATTTCGCTTTTCAAAAAGGCGAGGCAGAGAGTTCAATACGCAATTTAGTAAGAGTATTAGGAGATATTAATGAAATTACAGTTAAATATTATTAATACTAAGGTTGAAAAAATTAAAAATTGTTGTGTTTTTGGTCTCTAATTTTAATAACTAGGAGGTTTCTAATGTCCTTTAAAATGTATTTAGTCGTAATTTTAAGTCTTACAGCCTGCATGGCTAGTTTAACTGCAGAAACAGACCTTTCTAACTTATCTCAAAAAGTTACTTTTCAAAATCAGGCGCAAGCACAAAAAGATATTCAAAATCAAACCCAGCAAGCTAAAGAAGAGGTACAAAAAAGTCTTGTTCCTGACGCTATTTTTATTGTGAATGAAACAAAGAAGGCCATTAATTTTATTAAGAATGGACAAATTGCAGAAGCTTTGTCTGCTGTTGAAAGTGCCACTGGTAAAAGTAATGTCTTATTAGCTCGTCATCCTGAGAATGCTTTGCTACCTGTAGATTTTGCTATTAAAGTTATTGATAGTGCACCTGTAGAACTAAATAAGATCAATGGAATTGAGAAACTGATTAAAAAAAACATTGACTATAAAAATTATCCAGTTAGTCGTGCCTTGCTTAATCTCTTACGTAGTGAGATTGATGTTGTTACCTATTGTTTGCCTCTTGCGTATTATCCTGAAGCACTCAAAAAAGCGGCAAGATTATTGGAATTGAAACAAGCTTCGGAAGCAAGTTTGGTATTAGGCATAGCACTTAATACATTAGTAGAGATGCACCAAACTTTTCCTATACCAACAATCAAAGTAATTACTTTGTTGAATACAGCTGAAGACATCTTGGAAAAGGAAAACGATAAAGAGAATGCTTTAAAGCTTGTAAATGAAGCTAAGTTCGAGCTAAAACGTTCAATAGAATTGGGTTATTTAGAAAAAGATGAAAAATATAGGGCTTTAAATGAAGAACTTACAGATCTGGAAAATAAAATTAATAAAAATCAAAAAAGTACTTCTAGCTTTAGATCTTTAAAGGAAAAATTTCGAGAGTTTTTAAAAATTTTATCTAAGCCAAAATGTGATTCTCGATGTTTAAACGAGTAATTTGTAGTAATGAAGAAAGTGTAAAGTCCTTAAAAGCTATGGAGCATCAACTCCATAGCAAAATATATTTGAAAATCCCATGTATTACTAGTAGTTTAATCAGGCGTTACCGTATAAACTTGTCAAGTTAAGTATACGAATGTATTGTTAGACTGCTGCCGATCTTTTTGTGTTTCATTTTTTAAAAAGCAAAGAAGATCCTGCAAAGATTATTGATTGAAATGACTGAGAAAAGCCGAAGGATATCACTAATGCGCGGCACAATGGCGGTGCAACAAATAACCTAGTCAGCCATTTGAAACCAATAAAATCCTGTAGCATTTTCACCATAAATATCTTTTTACCTATAGGGACTTAGAGTTTTGGGTAATGTGGCGAACCACCGCCCTTATAACTTGCTTTGTTCCTTGATTCAAGTCCAAGGTGCCCCACTTTTTAAATGCGTTGAGAGGTAAGCTGGAAGGAAAAATTAGATAAATTCATTGACCAAGCTAACTCTTCGTTATCTTTGTGGACTATCCTAAGCGATAGGGTGACAAAAGGCCAAAAAAAAAGCACAACAAATTACCCATTAGAAGTAACAAATAACCCTAACAATCAAGAGGGAATATTACTACTATTAAAAAAAACAAACAAAAGAATAGGAAAAGTTGGCGCAGTTAATAATTACTCGCTCACATTTTTTAAGGACATCCTCCTGTTATCAAAACATTTAGTTCATATAACTTAGTCAAAAAATTAGAAGAAGAATACCGAAGTCAAAATCGGTAGCGTTTGCTATTTAAATAAGATAAAGGCACAAAAACACATTTTCAGCGAGGCAATTAATCGAAACATCACTCCGGTCTTGCCCATTAAGCCTAAAAACACAAGCAATGTGCAGCAGAACTTACTCTGGTAGAAGAACCGGTTTCGTAACTTACATCCTCCATTGCCTTAAACCGAGCCTTATAGTTGAAACACGCGATCTACTTGTTACTGAACAAACTGGTTAAAGTAAACCTCATGTAGCCCACTATCCCTGTGCATTTTACTTATCCGGTCTGTTACACCTATCTTAATCCGATAAAATTCAGTAGACTTTTGATCAAAAACCATTTAGTACCTTAATTATAGCAGTTGGATGAAATCGATTTGATTGGCAGATTATCGCTCTTATAAATCGTTGGTTGTAGGTTTTAATCCCATTTGCCCCCTTCTCTTTAATTTACAACTGATCAAGAGCAAGATTTGTTTCTATGGAAATTTTTTAATACTTCATAAAGTTTTTAGTACTTCATAATGTTTCTGAGCATAACATAACACATAACTTCTTCGCGCTGACATGGCTATTAACCATAGGAACGCATTAAGATTCTAAACTTTATTAGTTCGATAAGATTTAATATATGAGTAAGTTTAAACCATTAAAATATTATAACGGGGCCATGACAGAAAAGTTGGTCAACTATCTATCACATAACTTCGTAAACAATTGAGTAAATACGTTTCGGATGCTGGCTTCGACCCTAAGAATGTCCGAAGAATGAATAAAACTTTAAACCAAGCTTTTGGCACAACTATCAGCGTTAAAATCACGGTATTGGTCTTCATTTTATTAGCTTAGCAAAAAAATAAATCAGCTTAAAAGTTTTCTAACATATGATAGTTTAGATTGGCACGCCTCTTGCATAAAATGAACTGCTAAAAAGCGCAGGAGGTATAATATGTCTAGCCCAATCCATTCGATTTCAGTCCCAGCAACAATAGAAGGAGTAAAATTTGATAAAGATTTTGTCCCTTCAAAAGAATCTAAAAATCGCGTAAAAGAATTGGGACTCGAAGCTCTTTTAAATATTAAGAACAACGATGCATCAAAAAGTTTGGAAATATTAGAGGCAACCGTTTGGAAAATGGCATCTAATGTAAAAAAAAGGCGCTTTGGCTATGAAAAAAAAGATTTTATTAAATCTTTAAATTTTTTAGAAATATTTTGTATGTATGGAGCCCAAGCAAATCTTTCAAATCAGCGAAATAAAAAAGTTTTGGAAGAAAATATAGATACAACAGTAGTAAAAGCTGTTCAAGAGATTGAATACATAAATAAGCTACTCGCGTCAGATGTAAAAAAAATTGGAAAAGTCGTTCTAAATCAACATATTGAAAGGCTTAATCATTTAGTGAATAAAATTTTTACAGGCAACTTAAGTCAAACAGAACAAATTGCAATGGGGAAAATTGTAGATAAAGCTAAAAATATTCTAAAGAAACTAGTCACTTAATTGTTAAAGTTTTAGTTTAAATTCATCAAGTTAGAGGGTGCATCGGCGGTACAAGACTTTGCCAATTGCACCATCTAGCATTTTGATTTGAAATCTTTTATCTTCTTAATAGGTTGATTGTCCGAACCCATTTTCAAAACAAGAAACAATATTATATCAGAAAATTTTCTGAAATCCCAACTTCTACAAAAGAAGGGAAAATTGACAATAGCTAAAAGATCACTTTTTTGTTTGAGATAAGACATTTAGAGTATAATTTAATATAATCACAAAGATATTTATGAAATTTTTAACAATAAGTATTTCTAGCATTCATACTATCATGCAAGTTCAGAAATAAATTTCTATTTAAAGGAATGAGTAAATTTGCTACTGAGTAGACGAAAAGCGAAAATATAAACTTATATCAGAAACTTTTGGATGAAAATTTAGCTGCTAAAAGCTTAAAAAAATTACAGCGTTTACGAAACTTAATATCTGGCCTTTGTGTAGGCTTTAGAAGGCTATGATGATACTTGGAGCCTGGGATACATTTTTAAATCCAATTGAGCGTGTGGGCATAAGAGAGAAATAAGCCTTGCTATAATAATAACAAGGCTGGTGAAATCTCTTAATTGTAATTAAATACTATTGTATCTCAACTGTATTCAACTGCGTATATAGCTCATTAGCTATATCGGTTGAAATAGAAGAATACATATTACAATTATAGTTATCATGTCTATTACCTCTATCAGAGATACTAGAATAAAGGAAGCTGCTAAATGTATTACCTTTATGAGGAGTAAAAATGGCGTGCATAATTGTATCAGCAATTTCTGGTAAATTTGATATAGTTCTAGGAATATCTTGTGGATTAATTTTCTCTACAAAGGCTAAGACACTTTTAGTTTGACAGTTAGGAAAAAGAACACCATTATTACGGTTAAGACCTTTGATAATGACAACATTTCGTCCATCTAAAGTCCTTGTTCTAGCGACTGAATGATTTAAATTATTCCAATCAATCTTTTTAATAGCCTCACAAATTTTTTCATTCGGGGCTTGTGCAAGATTAATTTTTGGCAATGCTTCAAATTTATCTTTTCCTCCTAAAATTTTGTAAAAAGTCTCTATTAAAGGATCTTTAGACAAAAGGTGGGTAAAGATTGTCCATCCAGCACAGGCTAATCCTGCTATCAGGACAGGCCAACAGAAAATTGTAGCGTTGAGTTTTAAAGCTGCTAAAGATGCAAAAACTGCGACTGCCACCGCTCGTATCACTGCAATATTTTTTGGTAGTTGAGTTGAAATTTCTTTTCCTTTTCTAAAAGGTGCTTGGAAATTAGCATAATGCATTTGGTACTGGTCAGGACATGTTCCATAATATAAAAAATTGTTCATAAATTTCCTTAAATATAATTACAACCAGAACAGATTTTATTTGTTGATTATTAAGTTATTATAAAGTTTTTTTAAAACAGCTTTAATATAGCTGTTTAAACTCATGTGATTTAACTTAGTCTGAATGTTAAGCTTAGCATGGATTTCTGATGAGAGTTATAAATTAAATTTCTCAGAAAACGATTTTTTAGGCGATCTTTTTTTCCTGCGTAAAAAAAGGAGATAATCATTCACTGGGATTTTAAATTTTTTAGAAATGTTTTGTATGTATAGAGCTCAAACAAATTTTTCAAATCATTTATATTAATGGACCTTCTAGCTCTGGTAAAACTACTCTAGCGTAAGCTTTACAAGAAGCGTTATATCAACCATTTCTTCATATAGGTATTGATAGAGTCATAGGCATGATGCCGAATAAGCTGAATAACTGGGAAGGCGGTGAAGCTCCTCAAGAGTTTAGTTGGAAATCATCTATCGATGAAACAAGCCATCCTGTCTATGAAATTCAGTTGGGGCCTTTCGCACAAAAAATGAGTCAAACCCTTAAAGAAATTGTCCTCATGCTTGCTAAGATGAAACATTTTATTATTATCGATGATGTAGCATTTGATAGCACTGCTGTCAATATATGGCGAGAAGTATTAAAAGTTTATAAAGTGCTATGGTTCGGGATTAAAACACCACTGCCAATACTTGAAGAACGAGAAAGATTAAGAGGGAATCGAATGCATGGAACGGCTAGAGCTCAGTATTTTAAAGTTCATAAAGACATTACTTACGAACTTGAATTTGACACAAGTAAAGAATTTATGAAAAATATTGTGCAAACAATAAAGGAAAAGTTATGTCAGACAGATCATTGATTCAAACAGAACGATTAATATTAAGGCGTTGGTGAGAAGACGGCTTAAAAGTGTAGTTCAAGAGTTGGGAAAAATCCTTGCTAAACCAATTCAATTAGATAAGGAATTACTCAATGATAATGCTAAACATGCTTTCTGCTTTAGAGGATTACAAAATAGTTTATTTTTGACGCGATGTTGACAAAAGTCTTATGAAATTCTACCACAATAAAATATTTGATTTACAAGCCTAATTAAACATTCGCCGGTGTAATAAGTCATTTATTGCGTCGATTTTTTAAAGTTTATTTTAAACAACAGTAAGACCAATAAGTTTCTTAGTGCTTTCTTAATGCCATGAATAAGCTTAGAAAGGCAAATATGGTTTATCTACTTCTTCCGGATTAATGGGTTAGCCTATGCAAAAAATTACTTGATGAAAGGATAACTTAATAGGCTAAGCAAGTATTTTTTAATGCTAATTGCGCAATATAGCATCTCTACCTTTTCCCTTTAGCTACAGATATATAAAAGTGCTATCTAATCATGCCGATGGCCATCCAATTGATTCAAGAGATATTAAAAAAATAAAGAAAATTTTATCATATAGATAATCAAGGAATTTTTAAATCATTAGAACGGGACCCCAAGGAGCGTCAAAAAACCTCGCATTTGCATGGGTTTTTTTAAATTGTTCTTTGTTCGAAACACAAACGATAGTATTAGGATCAATTACCTCTTTTGGAAAATTAAGAGAGCGATAATAAGCCTCTTCTTCTTGGTAATAAGTGTCCGAGTCATTTTGTAATGTTTTATAACCTATGAATTTGAAATTGTTAGGGGATACTAGAACATAGTTTTTAGGGGATTCAAGGGCATAGTTATTAGGATCAGTTTTAAATCGCTGATTCCAAATTGCCTGATAGGTTGGGTTTGCGGTTGCTGCCGCTCTACACATATTATTAATAGCTTTCCTCTTCCCTAAATTTTTTCCCCCTACTTTACTTTTGATTATTCTAACAACAAATCCAACAAAACCTACAAAAGGAATAGCTTCTATTATTCCAGCAATGATATTAGCAGCGCCGTGAATAATATGGCTTGCTGATCGATTCCTCAGAGGTGTGTAATTAGAATCAAAAATTGTGGCAGTTGAGAAAATAATTGTACAAGCAAGGCCTGATAAGCACTGAGCTCCTCCCATTCCAACCTTGACGATTCCAGGAATGATCCCTATTATAGCAGGGCCGGATCCCATACTTAAATACTCTTCAGCACAACTTAATACTTTTTCTATTTTCATCTTATTTTCTTTGTTGGTTAAAAGTTATTATAAATTTGAGTATTTATAAATTAAGTTTATTTTAAATATTTATTAAATTGATAATGCTTTTTTCTATAAAGTATAATTCCATCTAATTAATATTATATTTTAAAAACAATTTTATAGCAATTTAATAGAGATTTTCTGAAACCTGAATTTCAATGACGTTTAAGCTATTATATCACCAAAAATCTGAGGTGATATGAGATTTGAGAACATTAAAAACTTGAAACCAGAAGGTTTCCGCCGCTAACTGGGGTCAAATTAGAGACTTCTAAAAAAATGGTGGAGATGATAGAAAAAGCTCTCCGAGAAAAGAAGTCTAAGGGAGGCCGCCCACACAAACTTTGTCCGGCTGATATGAATTTGATGACTCTGGACTATTTAAGAGGATATCGGACCCATTTTCACATTTCTACCAATGATGGGGGTAAGTGAAAGTCATTGTGATGACAACATGCGTTTTGTTGAGAACACATTGATTAAAAGCGGACATTTCAATTGACCTGGCCGCAAAGCGTTAGTAAAAAGCGATGTCGAATAGGAAGTGATTTTAGTAGACGCTACTGAGAGTCCTGTTGAAAGGCTAAAAAAAGCAAAAATACGACTACTCAGGGAAGAAGAAAAGACAGACTCTGAAGACTCAGATGATTGTCAATAGAACAAGGGCAGAAATCATCTGCACAAGCGATGGGCATGGAAAATGCCACGATTATCGCCTCTTTAAAAAATCAAAGACAGGAATTCATTCCGGAATAAAGGTAGCAGTAGACACGGGTGATCAAAGCTTGCAAAAAGTACAGACTCAAACGGTTTTACCCAAAAAGAAAAGTAAGAAAAATCCTCTGACCAAGGAAGATAAGAAGAGAAATACTTTTCGGGCTAAAAAACGTGTTCTTGTAGAGAACGTGATAGGAATGTTAAAGCAGTTCAAAATTATCTCAGATCGTTATCGAAATAGGAGAAAAAGATTTGGATGACGCTTTAATTTTTTAGCAGGACTATACAATGATGAACTTAAAAATTAGGTTTCAGAAGAACTCTAATTAAAAATATTTTTTAATTAAATTAATCTAAAATTAAGTAGATTCTTATGAAGATTAATCAACTTTTAGATAAATTGAAAGTTTTTTTATTAATATTAATAAACTTTATATAAGGGCAATTTCCACAATAAAGCTCAATTGTCAGTTAAATTTACTGAATTAAGTAGATGCAAATAATAAAAACTTTGGCTTGGGCAAAAATATTTTTAAGTTTACAAAATGCAGAAAAGCTATACACTTCAGGTTAAAAAAGAACAAAAAATGATTGCTCATATTAAAGCCAAAGCAATCATTTGTTATTATTCTTAATTTGTTGCAATAAGACAACCTTAAAAAATTACTCCTAGACATGGTTAATTTATCAATAAATTGAAGAAAAATTAGAGGTAATTTTTCCAAAAGAATTCATGAATAGCCGAATGAGAGTTTAGCATGATATACTTTTTTATTAACGCGAAATTCTTAAGTGATGCAATTCAAAGGTCTCACAGTAGCTATCGAAAATTAGTTTGAAAATCGAGGAGCGGTTTTTGAACTTATAAATTTTGATGAAAAAAGAGCTTAAGCCTATTCAAAAGTTACGGGCAGCTCATCGAAAAAATCTCCGAAAATTACCTAAAAACTTCAAACTTAGCCAAACATTCAAGAAATAACTTCTTATTTATCAAACATATAATTTTGTCATTTGAAATAAGATAAGGGTGCAGTAGGTAAATGAAGTCAATGCTTCAGTATGCTTTCCATCTTTTTTTACTACTTTTTAAAATTTTCAAAAAAATTTAATAAATTGACAATAACAATAATTAATAAGTAAAAAGAACCCATGAAAAATTCGCCAAAAAAGAACAAAGGAATTCCTAGACTGATGGAAACTAAAATATACTTTTTAAACTTAGTGAAAAATTATATTTTTTATGAGTTGTAGCTTTGGATGATTGACAAAATCTGGCCATTTCCTCAATATTTTTTAATTATTAGATGCAACAGAGTTTATATGAATACGTCTCGCTTTTTAACAATTTTTGGATTAATTTTTTTTGGAATTGCTACGCGTTTAACGCCGCATCCCCCTTGTTTTACGCCCCTTAATGCTATTATCCTTTTTAGCGCTTACTACTATCAAAATCGTTCATTGACTTTATTTTTACTCTTTTCGACGCTTCTTTTTAGTGATCTCGTTATAGGGTTTTATTCTACATTACCGTTTGTTTATTTTAGCTTTTGTTTGGTGATTTTTATAGGGCAAAAACTTAAGGAAAAAATGCCTTTACGATATCTCTTCTTCATTAGTTTACTAACTTCCTTCCTTTTCTTTTTGATCACAAATTTCGGAGTTTGGACAGTGGGTTCTTTATACCCAAAAACATTAGAAGGGTTAAGTACTTGCTACTTAGCCGGTATTCCTTTTTTAAGAAATCAAATATTAGGGGACGTAAGCTATAGCTTTTTGTTGTTTGGATGTGTGGCATATTGGGAAAAAAAATTCTCAAGCCAATACGCCTTACGAAACTTTCAACCTATCTGAGAATAAACGCAAGTTTTGAACTGCATTAAAATTAATTATATTTAGGTATAACTTTTAAAGAAAAGCAAAGATAAATTTGCTAAATTTTTAGAATAAATGTTCTAGTTAAATAGATTTTAAAATTCTGTAAATTTTATTAAAACAACGAGAAGTTAAGAAAGAGATAAAAATACTGCAGGAGGAGTCATTTTGTATTTAGTTTTATAGAAATCTATAAATTTTTATTAGGTTTTTAATAATAAAAACATCAATGAAAAAACTTCACTAAATCATCTTCAATTTTCTCAAAAATTAAACAAAGTTACGATCATTTGTGCCAAAATTTCTTTTGTTTTAAGCACTAGTATATTTCCTTCAGGTGTTTTTTCATATTCCTCCTTTAGCTGGGCGTATGTTTTTATATAGCTCAATTAAACACTTTATTTACACCTAGTCTACTTTTTCAGTCAATCCATGATACCCTCGACATATGACCCATATTGCTGCTATGCTTTGAGCTCTTTCAACAGTTGTGCAGTCAGCTTGCAAAGGGGATATATGGCTCTATTAAAAGTTTTATCCTAGTTTGCGAAATATTAGAATTAAAATGGTAACCACCCTGTATAACAGATAATAAAGTGCGGTTATTTCATTTATTTAATGCGATAATAAATCAACCCTCTTCACATATCGACAAATTACTCTTGAGTAGTTTTAAATTCATGCGTCAGTAAAGTTTCGATTTTTTTAGATCGGAATATTTTTGCATAATAGATTTAATTTGTTGTAGATTAAGTTTTAAAGAAGTGGGTTTGTAAGAAATTATTACATTTTCCATTTAAATATTTTAAAGGGAATTTAAAGCTTCATTGCTAATAAGATTCAAAGTAGTGTGCAATTCTCCGATAGCAGATGATGGAGGAATGTGGGAGGATAAGTGGAAAGTGGATTGCTAACGCAAATTTGAATATTCGTCGACTTTAGAAAAGTTTTAAAAAAACCTTAACTTACTCTTTCTGTAAAAATTTTAATTGATTATAATTTTTTAATCTTTTAACAAATGCTGTTCAATGCAATCGTATGAACGAGCGGTAATTGAATTGTTTTATTTATTGTTTTTAACGTTTTATTGTAAAATAATTTGTAATTATATAAAATAGTTACTTTATTTGAATTATTAATAATAAAACACTAAAACAAGTGTTTTTGAATATTAAATCTTAGGATGGAATAAATGAATCTCAGGACTCTTTTTTCTTCGACTTATTTGACATGGAATACGCTAGTCGCCCATTACCAAACACCCGGTGTTAAAATTACAGATGAATCGAATAAATGGATTCGCAAAACAGCTCCTATTGTCAATGTAGCAAAAAAAGCTCTCCTTATTGTCGCTTTCGCTATTACTACTATTGCAACGGGCTTATTTAGTCTGTTTATTCTTCCTTATCGTATTTACCAATTAAAAAATGCAAATCAATTAGTCGCAGCCGATCTTGCTCTTTTGACTTCAAGTCAAAGAGCCGAATTACGTCTCCAAATTGTAAATTGTATCAGAGAAAAAGAAAAAAAACATAATTTTCGGCTCACTTCTGAACAATATGAAGAATTTCTTAGAGATATCATGGCTTATTATGCTCGTAGTAGTGAATTTTATGGGCCTGTTGCTTTAGCATGGACAGAATATTTATTAGAAAAAGCAAATAAAGATAACCGTAAACTTGTATTTTGCGCACGAGATGGAATTGCTCCTTACGAAATTGCGTTAAAACTAATGCAAAGACCCGACTATCAACAAAAATATCCTAATTTAGTGGGTGAGGAAAAAATTGTTCTGGCCTATTTGTCAAGAGCAGTGGTGACAGAATCAAATAGAACAGCAGAAAATAAAGAAACCTTTCATAAATATTTAAATCAGTTGGGAATTCGTGATGGAGATCAATGTACTTTTGTTGACATTGGCTTTCAAGGCAGCCAAATTAATAATACCAGAAGTATATTAAAATTTAACAATCACAATATCGATGCATCTTTCAGTTATTTACTTTCCCATACAGATGATGCAGAGGGATTTATTATTTCCGAAGATGATAGCCGAAGAACTGAACAAGAGGCATTCAAACAACTACCAAGCATTATGTCCATTCTTTATAAACGTGCTGGTAGTAATTTAGCTACCCATTGGTTAGAAGACACTCATCAAAAAAATGTGAAGAGCCCTTCCAGTTTAGTTAAAGTAGAAGAAAATGGCAAAATCAAAGTTTATCCAAACACTTTGGTTCCCAGTGCTAAGGAATTTGTAGCTTCAAAAGGATCGAAAGAATATTTTATTAGAAAATGGTGCATAAAAGCAGTTGTGCAAGGCGCTGAAAAATATGATATTGCTACTCTTAATCTGTCTCTTGCAGTTAATCGTTTGGATGAAATGCTAGACAAAGTTGTAAAAGGGCAATTACCGCTTTTAGTTTCTCATCGATAATCCTTATCACTTTTTCTTTGATATTAAAGCATTCTACATAGTCAGCTTTAATATCTTTAAAAAAAACTTAAAATAAATTAAGTAATTATTAAATTTTTATATAAATTTATTGTTTTTGATTTTAGTTTAATTTTTTATTGTAAA